>CAMBSB010000265.1 GCA_945870155.1 Paludibacter jiangxiensis
TACTTCTAATTTGGGAGCTAACTGGTCTATTTCGAACATCTCCATTGGTGGAAATGCGACACCAGACCTACTCAATCGCTGGGAGTCGGACTTGCTCAACGACAATAGCAAATACGTGGTGTATGCGCTTTCGCTTGGCAACGAAGGTATTATGGGCGGCGGACAACCTAAGTTCGACCAGTTTAAAAACAATATGTTGTTGTTAATAAACAAAGCCCGTGCGGCTGGTAAAGTTCCAATTGTAGCCAATTGCTATGCTCATGGCAGCTACACTGCTACTGAATATAACTTTGTAAAACAAATGAATTTGCTAATTCACGAGTGGGATGTGCCGAGTTATAATTTTTTGGGTGCCGACGACGACGAAACCGGCAAGTGGGTTACAGGCTATGTAATGGATGCTGCTCACCCAAATACCGACGGTCATATTGAGTTTTTTTACACCATAGTTCCATCTCTTTTTGATGCATTGGCAGCTAAAAAACCACAACCTGTTAGGCAAAATGGTAATTCGTGGCTTCGGGCAGGTAATACAGTAACTTCGGATAAATTCAAAATCATTCCTGAAAATATTTTACATTCATTTACAAATGTAATTGATATTCGCACAACAGCTACCGGAGTAGTAGCTGCATTTACAAGCAATGGAACTCAGGGTTTGTTACGTATCGAAGCCAATGGAACACTTTCTTATATTTCGCCGGGTGGTACAACAGTAACCGGAGCTTCTACTGTAAATGATGGTCAATGGCACAAAATTACGCTGACACATTATTACGCGTTCGGAAAATCAAATTTATATACCGACAATACACTTGTTGGTTCAGTAAACGAAAAACTGGTTCCTACAGCGTTTACCATAAACTCAGATGCAGTTCCTACGGTTATTGACTACCGCGACTGGATGCTATACCGCTCAGGAATGAATAATACTGAAATTTCGGCTTTGAACGCAGGTAATATGCTTAAATCGAGCCTCGAAGTATATGCACCACTCGACGAACAGCAATTAATTTCGGCCGACACATTGGTTAATATGGCGCAAAGCATAAATAAAATTCAACGCATAAAAAAATCTACAAATCTTCATTTTGAGTTAGTAAACCGAAATTATTCAATTTCTCCGAATCCGGCCACAGATAGAATCAATATTAATGGAATACTTACAAACGAAGAAATATATTGCTCTGTTTATAGTCTAAATGGACAGAGAATACTTAATAATATTAAACTTATAAACTGCAGCATGGATGTCTCATCTCTTAATCCAGATTTATATATTCTAACCTTAAATGAAGAGAAATCAATGAAAAGTTTTAGATTGTGTTTAATTAAAAAATGATATTGACTTAAATTATTAATTGTTACTTTCATTTTAAATCAATATATGAAGAGGTATTTAATTTTCTTTCTTTTCTTTTACACTTATCTTTCAGCACAAACACCTGTTGCAGTTGGTTCGGGTAGTTATGCTTCCTCTATTCCATCAGGTCCTGCTGAATTTTGGGCAGGTGATGTAGTGAATATCAAGCAGTTTCACGATACCGTTACTTTTTTTGCACTAGACAATTTGAAAGCACCTTTCCCAACCAATAAATGGTGGTCGGGGTTGCTATTTAAAAACAATATAACCCGCTCGTTCAATATATGGGCACATCCACTTTGCCTTACAGTTGAGAAATATGGAGTTGGATTTCATTATGCTACCGAATGGACAGGTATTGCCGGAGCTTACAATGAAACCATGTCGATGATTAGTCCTACTCCGCTTCAAATTACCGGAAACGGATTTGCTCCGGTAGTACAGAAAGTAAAGTCGTGGAGCGATTGGACAATGTCTTTCCGCGTGATACAAAACGATACTAAATATTTTGATGTTACTATCGGTCATGGACTTCCAACTTGTTGGGTGGAATATCAGGGAATAGATGTGCCCCAAATCTATGTAAAGAACGCTACATTTTTTGATGATAATGGCAATGTTGTTACTTTTCCCTACACCGGAAATCATATTGGCATATATTACGACGGTAGATTTTACGGACTTTTTGCACCTGATGGCACCACGTTTTACAACTCGAACGGAACAGTAAGTATGGCCATGACTGTTACTAAGAAATTTATTGCCGTTTCGGCATTGACAGCCAAAAATCGCCTGAGTTTCTTTGCTAAATATGCCTATGCTGTTCCGCGCAACAGCCAGATGGACTGGACTTACGATGCAGAAGGAGGAAAAGTAAGCACAAACTGGACACTAACCACTGAATGTTTGCAGGGAACAGAACACAATATGATTCAGGGTTGGATTCCGCATCACTACCGCAACTCGACCAATGCATTCAGTTTTACAGGTGACGAATACGTTACAGCCCGTGGCAAGTTGAAATGTGCAGTAGGAACGAGTTTTCAGATTGGCTACCAATACAATGGAGCATTGACTAACTTGCCTGCACCCGAATCGAACAATTTTGACAGAAGTAGAATGTTGAATTACCTAAACGGTTTTTCGCAATGGCAATGGGATTTTAATTCGGAAACCTATGCAGGAGGAAAACAAGTAGCGATGTTTGCTCGCCAACTGTGTATGGCAAAAAATATGAACAGCCCTGTGGTAAGTACGTTGAAAGCAAAAGTAAAAATTGAACTTCAGAATTTTCTAACGTATACGCAGGGAGAATCGAGCAAATATTTCTGTTATTCCGATAAATTTGGCGGACTGATTGGCATTAGCTGTGGTTTTGGGTCACATCGTTTCAACGACCACCATTTTCACTATGGCTATTATGTATATTCTGCCGGAATTCTTAGTCAGTACGATCAGGATTTTGCTACAAAATACGGAGAGATGGCTAAAATAGTAGCGAAGGATTACGCTAACTGGGATCGCACCGACAGTCGTTTTCCTGTGTTGCGAATGTTTGATATTTGGGAAGGGCACTCCAATGCCTGTGGCTATGATGTAGACTCCAACAGTGGACAAAATCAAGAATCGAGTTCCGAAGCCATGATGTCGTGGTCGGGGGTTATTACACTTGGCAATTCTCTCAACGATAACAATATGACTGCCACCGGTGTGATGGGTTATTGTATGGAAAGTGCCGCGGTAAATGAATATTGGTTTAATCGCAATAACGATAATTATCCTGCAGCTTACACCAATAAAATGTCTTGTATCACTTGGGGAAGCATGATTCAGTATATTACCTATTTTGGTCCTGAGCCAATTTTTGTTCACGGAATTCAGTATTTACCTGTTTTGCCATCTTCGTATTATCTTGTAAAAGATTCGGCAGCTGCCCGCAAAGAATGTGACTTTCTGATTTCCAATTCGGCTAACAATTCAGTTTATACCAATTTCAAAACTCGTGACAGCTGGGGAACCGAATGGGCTTGCGAAGTGATGAAATACCGTTCGATGTTCGACCCCGATTGGTCAATCAATTGGTACGAAGACCTGTGGAAGAAACAGGATGGAAAAGCTACTGATAACTGGTTCAGCAGTTTGGCATATTATCAAATGTACAGCAACAAAGATATGGGCACAATTGACTGGACTTCACACATTGCTGCACCGAACAGTGGTGTGTTCTACAACCCTACTACCAATCAATACACTTATAGTGCCTTTAACACTAAAAATACCGTTCAGGAATTTAACGTGTACAAAGCCAATTCGGTAATTGGTAAACTTCGTGTACCTGCCAATTCGTTTTACAGTTCGCACACATTGGATGGAAATACTCCACCTGCTGTTCAAATCACTTCGCCCATCGACCAATCAATGATTACTGATCGAAATGCAGTGGTTACGGTTACTGCCACGGCTTCCGATTTGGAAGGTGCGGTGTCCAACGTCGAGTTTTATTGCAACGGTTCATTATTGAAAAGCTTTACTCAGCCACCTTACACTATCACAATGACAAATTTTAGCGATGACACAACCTATTCATTATATGCCAAAGCTTATGACAATCAGGGTGCAACGGCTTATTCCGATAATGTGGCGTTCAATGTCAATATTCCTGCAGATACTTGTTCCATTGACGGTGTTCATTCCGACTTCAGTGCTGAAGTAACCACCAAGAAAAATCCCTACATTGTTTTCAAACCCAATGTAAATTGTACGTGGGTAAATGTGGCATGTTTCAAAGGTAAAGGTGGCAGAATCAACATGGGTTCATGGGGTATGACTAAAGATGAAAGTAATTATAAAACTCAGGTAAAGAATATTGCAGTAGGCGATTCACTACGTTTTTGGTTTACCTGGGGACTTGCTGAGGGTGGACAACGCGATAATTCAGGAACTCCCGATTCTATGGTAGTGGCGTCCTGTATAGGCACGTTGGGAAATCTCAAACCTACAGTTTCACTCACTTCACCAATAGATGGTACAGTGTTTAAAATAAATTCAGTAACCCTTACTGCCAATGCCAATGATACTGATGGAACTATCAGCAAAGTAGAATTTTATAATGATAGCAAATTACTTGGTTCAACTACACAATTGCCATACAGCTTATTATTAAACAACCTCACGGATGGAGAAAATTATTCAGTTTTTGCTAAAGCCTACGATAACCAGAATGCATATGCATTGTCAAATACCGTAAACTTTAGTTTCGATATTCCTACAGATACCTGTCGATTTGCATCTAAAAATGGTGATTTTAAAGCCACTATGAGCGGAAAAGCCAATCCTGTCATCACATTTATTCCACAAACTCCCATTGTCGGTTGCACCTATGCTATCGTTACCGTAAAACTCAATGGAAATGTTATAGGTGGTTGGTATATGACAAAAAAAGGAACAATATTTAACTCGACAATAACTGCTAAAATAGATGATAAGTTAGAATGTTATTTTACATACCAGACACCCCCATTGGGTGAGCGAAATAGCAGTTCAACACCAATGACAGCAACTGTTGGTGGTTGTGGTTTAATTTCAGGTAATATACTTTTAAAGGATAATAACTTCAATATATATCCAAACCCTTCTAATGGAAATATAGACCTTACAGCCTCAGGATTCGATAATTATGAAAATGTTCAGATTTACATAAATGACTTGACAGGGAAAAATGTTTACAAAGAAATAATTACTTCAACAAATTTTGGTAAAGTAAATATTGTGTTAAACCTTGAATCAAAACTCTCTCCTGGTTTATATTTTATACGTGTAAAAGGATTAAATACAATCAATCATGTTCGAACTTTTATTATCAAATAAAAGTAAATTTTCTTAAAAAGACAAATATTGAAATTTGTAACTACTCAGCACCCCTAAGTTGATGATACAGAATATTTTATGGTTTTGGGCGCGAAAAAGTTGCAATATTTATTGTAAATTATTTTGATATTCCATTGAAAAACAGTATCTTCGATGGGTGAAAGAGCAAGTATTAGACAT
>CAMBSB010000266.1 GCA_945870155.1 Paludibacter jiangxiensis
AAACCGAATCGCCTCTTACACTAATTGCCCCTTTTCCCTTTAAAGCATAAGTTTTTTTGTTATTATTCAAACTAAACTCTGTAGCTATAACATTGGCTCTAAATGGATTACCAAACATAGAAACATTTGAATTAATGATACTTACAAAAGAATTGTTTTTTAACGACTTATCAAAAACAGTTACATTATAATTGGTAAAAGGTTGTACTACAATATTTCTATTTTTTCCTGAAATTGTATCGGTTACCTGTGCATAAGCACTTAGCGACATGGCGTTTAACACACCAATTCCTATTCCGTTTTTTGTTCTTCCTGATATTTTGGTCGCATTAACAAGCTGTGTTTCAATAGGATTATAAGTAAGTTCTTCATTCACATTCATCAAATTATCAGACGAAAACTTAGGACTGGCTCCAATTCGTCGTGAGTAAAAAATATTTGCTCTATTGAAAAGCTCTGTACCTTCGTTAAAAAACTGACGTTTTTCGCTGTAATATAATTCGAAAGGCGAAAGATTTAACTGTTTATCGTCCGACTGGATTTGACCAAAATCGGGAATTAACATCATATCCAAAGTAAAACTTTCGTTGATACCATATTTTAAATCCAAACCACCTTTATACAAAAAATTTGGTTTTTTTCCTTTTGTAGTTTCCATATAACTTGCCAAATAGGGTGATAATGATAATCGTACGGGAGGTTTTATATCTTTCAATCCTTTTAACTCACCTTCTTGATGTATAAAACCGGATGTGGTTCTATCAATAAAATTCCATGAGTTATTAGAATTAAATCGACGGATATTGCGGAAGATATTCAAGCCCCATGAATCTCCTATCTTATCAGAAAAGCGTAATTCAGAAAATGGAATTCTCATTTCAACCACCCAACCCTTGCTATTCACACTGGTCTTACTTTCCCAAACGGCATTCCAGCTACCATCTTCTTCATCACCCACATTGCTAAATGCCTTAATATCAATTTGGACACCAGCCGGGGTAATAAAAAAACCATAAGCCAATTGTCCCTGATTATAAGGATCGAAATATATACCAAAATAATCAGACATTCCAGTATTATCTCGTTCTGTTAAATAATTAAAAATGCTATCAGGTGAATTGTCATAAAGCATAGCACCAACATATATTGCTGATTGGTCATAGAATATATAAACATCCGTGGGTTGAAATGCGGGTTTACCATTGTGTGGCTGTAATTGAACAAAATCCTTAGCGGGACTTGCTAATTGATATACTGATTCGTTTAAAATTCCATCAATAGTTAATGGAGTATTTATTTTGAAGGATTCAACAGATTTTTTTGATGTAGCAAAAACTGAAATGTTAAGTAACAATAATAATATTATTGTGATAAATGAATTATTCATAGAAATTTGACGAACTTATTATCTTAAAATAAAAATAAAAATGCAAATTTACTAAAATAAATTTAGTGATTTGCATTTTTGATATAAAAACAATTAATATTCTTATCTAAATTTTACAATTTGCTTTAATTCAAGAATATAGCCAATATCATATTTTTAAAAATAATATTTCTTTTTAAATTCTTATGAAAATATCATCTGCTTTCTTCCTTAATTTTGGGAAATAGAGGTATTTATCATTTTCAACATCGCGATATCCGATACTCATCAAAGTAACAGAGCCAAGGTTTTGATTCTTAAGGTCGAGAATTTCATCCATAGCTCTTGGATTAAAACCTTCAATTGGAGTAGCATCTACTTGTTCAATCGCTGCTGCAATAGTCGCATATCCCAATGCTATATAAGTTTGTTTTGAAGTATAGATAAAATTTTTCTCCTCCGAACTTTCAACAAGACCATTTAACATTGATTTAAACCCATCAAGTGCGCTTAATTCCAAGTTGCGGTTATTGGCAACTGATTGTAAATATGCATTGATATTATCATTTTTAATTTTTTTGGTTGCAGCAAAAACCAATAAATGAGAACATTCAAGCACTTGAGTTTGTTGACAGGCTTCTTTGTATATTTTTTCGAGCAATTCTTTGGATTCGATTACAAATACCTTAAATTCTTGTAAACCAAAAGATGTAGGAGCTAACCTAATAGCTTCCAAAATATTTTCAATTTTCTCCTGAGGAACCTTTGTTCCATTCATTTTTTTGGCTGAATAACGCCAGTTAAGTTGTTCTATTAAAGTCATTTTTTTTATTTTAATTGTCCTTATAACACAAAAGTGCGTTAGATGTTTTATATGTTATAAAAATAATTGAATTATTTAAAAGTTGATGCTTAAAAATAATATTTGTAATAAACTAATATTCAACACTATAAATTCATTTACAAATGAAAAAATGGAATAGTAGAATTGTCGCCCTTATCACCTTATTTAAATGAATTTATTTCAATTCCTAAGTGTAGAAACTGTCGAAAAATCATTTTTTCACAGCTTCACAATGACAGGAGCTTGCAGTTAAGTGAGGTCGTATTGTTTGAATGTACCTAATACTCGCTTGCTTTTTCACCTTTTAAAACTCGCAATCCGGCCAAAGCCAATGCTTCCATTTCATCTTCACCCGGGTAAATAACTAAATGCGCTATAGGTGCAACCATCTTTTTGATATAATTCACTACAAAAATATTATTTGCAATTCCCCCTGTTAAAATTACTGCATTTACATTACCCTCAAGTACAGCTATCATAGCTCCAATCTCTTTTCCAACATTGTAAGCCATAGCTTCCAAAATTAATTTAGCATGTAAATCGCCATTTTGAGCACGTTCTGCAGCCAATTTCACATCGTTTGTACCCAAATGAGCTACTAACCCACCACGTCCTACAAGCATTTTCTGAATCTCTTCTTGTTCATATTTTCCGGCAAAACACAAACGAATTAATGCTCCGGCATCCATCGTTCCTGCACGCTCCGGCGAAAAAGGACCAAAACCATCCAAGGCCTGATTTGTATCAATAACTTTGCCCAATTTATGCGCTGCCACTGATATTCCTCCACCTAAATGCGCAATAATTAAATTCAATTTTTCATAACTTGTTCCTATCGATTTTGCATATTTTCGACCTATAGCTTTATGATTCAGGGCGTGAAATGTAGAACGACGAGGAAATTGAGGTAATCCACTAATTCTCGACACATCTTGCAATTCATCCACAACTACCGGATCAGCAATAAACGATTTGCAATTTGGGATATTTTCAGCTATTTCACGTGCCAATACAGCGCCTAAATTACTGGCATGTTCACCCCCAATTGAAGCTTTCAGGTCTGAAATCATGCGTTCATTCACTTCATATACACCCGATTGAAGTGGACGCATTAAACCTCCCCTGCCAACTACTGCCGACAATTCGTTTAAATCGAAGTGATCGTCAGACAGTTGCTTTAAAATAAGGTCTTTTCTAAATTCATATTGATCAAAAATTCCTGCGTAACCAGCCAATTCATCCGAACTATGACGAATTGTATGCAAATGAATTAAATTTTCATCTTCGTAAACAGCAATTTTTGTTGATGTACTTCCCGGATTGATTGTTAGTATTTTGAACATAATATTATGATATTTAGTCGATTGGTTTGTGCGAATAACATTGACTTATTAAAAATATTTGAAAAGTTAATAGATAATATATTTGGATTGATTATTTTAAGACTCTCACTTGGTTCTTTCCGGATTTTTGGCAATAAAATCTTTCCAACCGCTATAAGCTTTTTCTGATGTTGGTCTTCCAATTTGCAAAAAATGACAATATGCCGCTGCTAGACCATCAGTAGCATCGAGCTGAGGCAACATATATTCTTGTGGTATTTTCAAATATCGCTTTAACATATCTGCAACTTGCTCCTTTGAAGCACTTCCACTTCCGGTAATGGCCATTTTAATTTTTAATGGCGCATACTCTGTAATCGGAATGTCGCGATATAAGGCAGCCGACATGGCTACACCTTGTGCCCTGCCCAGTTTTAACATCGACTGTACATTTTTACCAAAAAAAGGAGCTTCTATGGCTAAATGATCAGGATGAAATTCATCAATCAAAGATAGTGTACGTGCAAATATCCTTTGTAACTTTAAATAATGATCCTTGTATTTCTTTAAATCAAGAACTCCCATGGCCAAAAGTTCAGTTTTATTTCCATTCACTTTTAGAATTCCATAACCCATGATAGTGGTTCCCGGGTCTATCCCTAAAATTATGTGTTCTTTTGTCATCAAGCAATAATTTCTAAAACAGTAGAAAAGAATGCAACTTCAGTGCCAAATTCCGAGGAACAATTATTCTGGAAAACAGATGCATTGCTTGCATGCCATTGCATCAAAGTATTCATATCTACAATCTGAAATTGAACAGAATAGGAAATACCTGACTCATCTTCACTGCCAACAACTTTTGCTACCTGAGGTTTAGTAAAACTACCCGATGATGTCATAAAAGGTATATGATGCTCTACCATCCATTTCAACCATTTTTCACCAACTGAAATGGAGACTTTATATGTTGTATTAAATATTAACATTTTTCGTTTTTATATTTTATTGATAATACCATTTTTTCGTTTAAAAATATCTGTAAATATTTTACTTAAGTTCTTAGCTCTTCTCCGGTAATTCAGAATTTTAATTTTTATTTAAACCTATTATTATAGAGATACTTAAAATGCTATAAATAGAAATTTAATGATTGATTAAATATTGAAAAACGCTCTAAAACTCCCCCTTCAGGGGGCATGGGGGCTGAGTAATTATATTTTACAAATAATTTCTAACAAAAGTACATATAATTTCCAAAACTTCCTTATCTTTGCACCGCAATTTCAAAATCAAAGTTTGGGGGTTTAGCTCATCTGGCTAGAGCGCGACACTGGCAGTGTCGAGGTGACCGGTTCGAGTCCGGTAATCTCCACAATATACTTTGATAATCAATACGTTAAGTATTAAACGGACTAAAATACGGACTAAAACCCGCTTTAGTCCTTTTTTTTTACATATTTCTGCATAAAAAAACCGTTCCAAAATTATTGAAACGGTTTTATTAATTAAATTGAAATTTACTTTTTGTCCAAATAATTTGACACTTTAGCTGCAATAATTAAAATTGAAAAAATTGAAAGTGTAGAACATAGAGTTATTGCAGAATACAAAAGTCCTTTTATACTAAACTCTTCAATAAGTGAATAATAAAAAATTGCAAGAAATAAAATCAAACCTACATAAAGCGTAAAATGCGCTGTGAATTTAGCAATGCTGCCCTCTGAAATTTTTTCGTTACTCATGATGATTAGATTTAAAATTAATAATTTGCAAATGTAGCAATATTAATA
>CAMBSB010000267.1 GCA_945870155.1 Paludibacter jiangxiensis
AAAAGAATTGACCAATACCTAAAAATCCGTTTAAAGAGGAATCAGGTTTAGTTTAATAGTTTAGTTTTTTTAAGGTAAGAAAGAATGTTTGGAAATGTAAGATTTCCGGGCATTCTTTTTTTTTGATATATTTTCAGAAACAACTCCAACTTAATAATTCTGAGTTCAATTTAGCTATAAGAATGAAGAATTGCCTTAATAAAGTAATCCGAAAAGCCAGAGTGGAATATTATTTCCATATCCGGTTTCAAGGTCATCCTTGGCAATATAACTTTCTGGTAAATCTTTTATTTGTTTGAAAGTTTTATTTATACCACCAATTTCAAATATAAATCTATCGTCAATCCTAAAATCACCTTTCTTTGCACCTGATATAGTATGTTTTAGAGATAGTTGGTTTACAAAAAAAGTTTCACGTACATTGCCCGTATTGTAGTTTTCGGGTGCAAGTGCATGTATAAGATTGCTGTTATCTAAAAACAACTTTTCGGGCTTATTCATTAAATTCATCCCTTTCTGTTCGGCAAGTAACATACGAACTAAACCGGCTTTCTGCAAATAAATAAAATACTTCATAACCGAAGCCCTATTTATTTCGAGCTGACCACTCAATGTGCTTATATTTGGCGTATAAGGAACTAACGACGATACAATCATTAGCATTTTACGTAGTTTGTAAATTGATGCATATTCAATTTTTTCAACCGCAGGTAAATCAGTTTCTAAAATCACATTCACTACATTCCGTAATCGCATCGAATAACGTTTTACACCTTCTTTGAAAAATGGATAATAACCATATTCAAGATATGCTCGGAATGCTGGGATAATTTTAATTTCGGAACAGATTTTCGAAGCAATCTCAATATGATTCTCAATGACATCTTTTAAAGATAAAATAGGCGCATCATAATTGTTTTCCAATTTCAAAAACTCCCGAAATGATAGTCCATGAAGGTGATACGTGATAGCCCTTCGTGATAAGTCAGCATTGGATTTGTAAATTTCTAAAATTGATGACCCTGTAAATACGATATGTAAATCAGGATAACTGTCGTAAAGATTTTTAATCTCAATAGCCCAATTCGGATACCGGTGGACTTCATCAATAAATATATGTGTGCCTCCCAAAGTATAAAATTCATGTACTGTTGGTTTCAACTCAGTTTTTGTGAAACGGATATTGTCTAAACTTATATACAAAGCTTTTTTACGCTGAGGAAATTGTTTCTTAATGTGTTGTAAAAGTAGTGTTGTTTTGCCTGTTCCCCGTGGTCCTACTATGCTTATAAGCCTATCCTCCCAGTCAATCTCGGAATAAAGATAACGTTCAAAGTCTAATCTGGTAGCTTCTATTAGTCGATTAAAATCCTCATATAGTTCTTCCATAATCTTATAGTTTATATTTCGGGTTCAAAGATACGTATTTGTTCAATACATTGTACATTAATATCAATAAATTGTACATTTGAATGTTCATTTTTGCAAATATAATGAATATTTTATGGCTCAGCTATGATTTTTCATTTGCATAATGTCGGTAAAGAAACCAGAAAAACAATAAACCACCACTTTTGCAACAATAATTACTACTTATTGACTTTGTTATTTTGTTACTTTTGTAAATCAATTTGCAATCATCGGCATAGCAATGTGCTATTGAATAAACTTAACATAGCAATCGAAATAAAATAATCATTTATGAAAACCAAATTAATCACAGTTTTAGCAGCATTATCTCTGACACTCGGAGCGATTGCAAAAAATGAAACAAAAACCAAAGTCTCATTAACTCCCACGCCACCTATGGGATGGAATAGTTGGGATTGTCTTGGGTTGGATGCCAACGAAACTCAGATTAAAGCAGTTGCCGATTATATGGCTGCTAATCTAAAGAAATACGGTTGGGAGTATGTGGTAATTGATGCCGGTTGGTATCACCCTATAGATATAAATACGGCTAAATCGAACACCTATAGACCAGTACAGAATCTTGATAAATACGGTCGTTTAATTCCTGATACAGTAAAATATCCATCTGCAAAAGGTGGTGTTGGGTTCAAAGCATTGGCTGATTATATTCATAGCAAAGGGTTGAAATTTGGGATTCATGTGCAGCGAGGAATTCCCTGGAATGCAGTTGCCTATAATACACCGATTAAGGGAACAGGATATTTTGCAAAAGAAGTGGCTAATCTCAAGGATACCTGTATATGGTCACCCATAATGAAAGGGGTGGATTTGACAAAAGCCGGAGCCCAGGAATATATCAATTCGGTGTATGAGCAATATGCTGCATGGGGTGTGGATTTTGTAAAAGTGGACGATATGTCCTATCCCTACCATAAATCTGAAATAGAAGGAGTACGTAAAGCAATCGACAATTCAGGAAGAGCCATTGTATATAGTCTCTCACCAGGCGAATCGCCAATTTCTGAAGCAAAACATTTGGCCGAAAACTCAAACTTATGGCGTGTTTCGGGCGATTTTTGGGATGGTTGGAAATACCTGAAACATCAGTTTGAACTGCTACGCAAATGGGATAAATTTGACGAGCCCGGACGTTGGCCTGATGCTGACATGCTACCCATTGGTAAACTACGCAAAACTGGTGGCGATGCCTGGATTGCTTCGTTGCTGGGTAAAACCATTGCCGAAGTGACTGATGAGTATTCGCGTTTTACCGATACCGAAAAATACACCTTGATGACGCTCTGGAGCATATTTAAATCCCCATTGATATTGGGTGGATATTTGCCCGAGAATGATGCTGTTACTACCAAACTTATTACCAATGCCGAAGTAATTGCTGTAAACCAAAAAGCCATTCACCGTAGGGAACTCCGAAACGAAAACGGATTGGTTATATGGGTTTCAGAACAACCCGGAACAGGTGCAAAATATGTGGCCATGTTTAATTTGAATGTTGGAAAAGCACAGGAAATAAGTGTTTCGTGGAAAGAATTAGGGCTGAATGGACAATTAAAGGTTCGTAATCTTTGGACTAAAAAAGTGGTTGGAAAATTTGCAACCAACTATACTGCTCAAGTAGAAGCTCACGGCTGTGTACTTGTACGCATTGGCAAATAAAACTACTATGCGGGTTACAAAAAGAAATTGGGGACTTGATAATAACGGGAAAGAAGTATATCTTTTTTTTCTTACAAATGCTAATAATCATACGGTTAAAATCACCAACTATGGAGGAATTATCACATCATGGCTGGTGCCCGACAAAAACGGTGATTTCGTTGATATCGTGCTAGGTAAGGATAGCTTTGAGGATTATATGGATAATCCGGCGTATATGGGATGCATTGTGGGGCGTGTTGCCAACCGAATTAAAAATGGCAGATTTTCGTTGAACGGAAAAGAATATCAGTTGGCACTTAACGATGGTGAAAACCACAATCATGGAGGAATAACCGGATTTGATAAAGTGGTTTGGGATAGTGAGAGTTTTGAGAATGAAGCTGATTGTGGTGTTGTTCTCAGCTATTTAAGTCCCGATGGTGAAGATAATTATCCCGGCAATCTACATGTTACTGTAAAATACACTTTTACCAATAAGAATGAACTAATTATTCATTATCAGGCCGAAACAGATAAACCAACACCAATTAATCTGACGAATCACAGCTATTTCAATCTGAAAGGAGAAGGGAAAGGCAGTATTCTTTCTACAAATCTGAAAATTGACAGTCAGAAATATACCGAAACTGATAAAGACTTTATTCCGACAGGGAAGATTTGGCCGGTATTAAATACGGCTTATGATTTTAGTGCTTTCAAGCAAATCGGGAAGCATATCTCAGCTTGTAAAAAAGGTTACAATATCAATTTTGTATTAGAAAAATCTGGCGATATTACCATTCCAGCAGCCATTGCAGTTGACGAAGAATCGGGCAGGACACTCGAAGTTTTCACCACCGAACCCGGATTGCAGCTTTACACAGCAGGTTATATAAACAACGAGAAAGGTAAAAATGGGAACTGCTATGTTGCATATGCCGGTTTTTGTTTGGAAACACAGCATTTTGCGGATGCTCCTAATCATTCCCATTTCCCAACCATTGTACTAAATCCTGCAGAAAAATTCGAATCAAAAACGATTTATAGCCTAGGCTTGATAAGTCAAAATAATACACCAATAGTATAAATTAACCTTTCTTTTTTGCACGATATGTTCTGGGGTTTACTCCCATAATTTTTGTAAATAACCTGCTGAAATACAACGGGTCATCGTATCCAATCATTTGGCTAATTTGATTGACTTTATAGTTTGTAAAGTCCAACAAATGGCAAGCTTCCTGAGTTTTTAGTTGTATCAAATAGTTTAATGGCGTATAACCGGTTTTTTCTTTGAATACTGTTGTAAAATGAGATGGTGATAAACCAACAAATGTGGCTATTTCATTTAATGTAAGTCGTTTCGATATGTTTTCGCGCATAAAATGAATTGCTTCCTCAGTGGTGTCGCGTGTTTGTGTTTCAGTAGCAGTTGCTGAGCGGAATGAATTGAGAAACTTAACGGAGCCCAAAAAATGAAAGAATAATGTGGATGTATAATGTAAATTTGTTTTGCTATACCCATTTCGTAGTGTGCTAAAAATTTCTTCAAACATACGTAAACGGTCTTCGATGCGTGAATCTTTTTCGGGTGAAATCTCAAAAGGTTTTTCAAATCCGTCGGCAAAAAAATCAGCTTGTTCACCATCAAAGTGAATCCAATAAATAGTCCATGTTTTATGTGGAGATGTGCCATAAGCATGTGCTTTTCCTTTAGGAAGAATAAAAAACTGATTTGAACCAACTTTTTGTTTTAAACCATTAATATCGAACCAGCCTTCGCCATCGAAACAATAGATGAATACATATTGATTTGCCTCTGAAGCTTTTCTTAGTCTGTAATGATTCGATGCATTAGGATAAAATCCAATATCTGTAATATATAGTAAATGAGTAAACAAATCTTTTTTCAATTCATTTACAATCGATGAGGGTAAAACTATTGCTCTCTCACCTAAAAATCCACTTTTAATTTTCGTCATACTGATTTTAAAAATGAGTTGTAAATACAAATATAAGTTTTATTTGGAATAATAGTAATATAATCCATGTAAATATTATATTTTTCTATTTTAAGCGTGTTTTATTTCTATTTTCTTTGCATATTCAATAGAGTGAATTAATTATATACTAAATAGAATGAAAAAATTCAACAAAGCCTACATTCTGGGCATTTCGATGGTTTCGGCCATGGGTGGTTTGCTTTTTGG
>CAMBSB010000268.1 GCA_945870155.1 Paludibacter jiangxiensis
TTCCTGGTGCACAGGGTCTTTCATATTTGCATTTCCAATGCGAATTCCTTCTCCTGAAACCCCACTTGCATCTGGTGGACAATTGCATTGAAAATTATGCTTATTTGTTGTGCCGTTGTTTAGTACATAATTGCAATTCCGCTCATGCCAGAAATTCGATTGACCCATCGATCCCCCCCAATAGTCGAACAGATCGGCTGATTTTTTAAAATACTCTACATCAGTTTCCAAAGTACCCCATTTGCCGATAAAACCTGTAAAATAGCCATTATCCCTCAAAATAGATGGATAGGTTGTTTCTAACTTTATTGGATTAAAAAAATCGGGAACTCCATTTGTTCTGGCAAACTGGCCTGTTAAAATGCTTGCTCGGCTGGCACAGGAGATAGGAGTTGTTACAAAAGCATTTTTAAAGTAAGTTCCTTTACTGGCTAATAGATCTAGATTCGGGGTTTTTATTACCTTATTACCGGCAATTCCAAGTGCATCAAATCGTTGGTCGTCTGTTAATAGTATAATTATATTGACCGGTTTCTCATCTTTTGAGGATAAGTCCAAATTTTCTGCCACCAATTTAGATGACTGTACACCAATGGACAATAAGGATAAAGCAAGTGTTTTTGAATATTTCATTAGGTTTGTATAATTTTCTTTTTATAACTATAGTTTAAAATTTCGTATTGCTTTCGGAGTTTTTATTGTAGACTTAATTTTCCCTATAACCAAATCCATTCCGGTAAGCACCAAGGTATAAGCTATCATGTTGTCATCTTAAATATCCTATTGAGGTTAAAAACTTATCTGCTTTTGATAAAATATCAGTCCGGAGCTTTTGTTGATTAAAAAAGCCATGTTGTTCATTTTCAAAAAGAAACAAATCGCATCGACTACCTACAGAATCGATTTTACTTTTAAAAGACTCAGATGTTTTCACAGGTATTAATTTATCTTTTGTTCCCAAAAAGAAAGCGGTAGGTGGAAACCCTTTAAGGATATTATGTAAAGGTGAAAACTCCTCCCACTTTTCCTCTACCCGATCATAACCATATCCATCCTTGCTATTGTCAATCACCGGATTGAAAAGCAGCAATACAGCCGGTTTTGAACTTATTTTCAGATTGTCAGTCTGTTCGTTAATGCTTTCGTTTGTGAAGCAAGCCGCAGCCAAATGTCCTCCGGCTGAACCACCTGAGGCAACAATCCTGTCTGGGTTGATATTGAGCGTTTTACAATTCTGTTTCAAATACCTCATGGCTGTCTTTGCATCTTTTAGTGACTCGAAAGGAGTGGTTCCATTGCGCGATTTCACCCGATAGTCTACCAAAACTGTTACCATTCCTTTCGTTGCATAATGAATGGCAAAGGGTTCAAATTGCTTGATGTTTCCTCCAACCCATCCACCGCCAAAGAAAAATACCATGGCATTGCATCGGCTTGCAGGTTTAATATTTTCGGGTTTATAAACAAGCATTTTGAGTTTTGTGGTATCAATTTGCTTGTAAATAAGCTCTATAGGCTTTTGTGCATTGATTGTACCAACTCCCAAACACACAATGAATAACGATATAAGCAGAATTTTTGTCTTCATTTTTAATACTAAATTCTTGTTAGTTAAATAACAAAATTATATTGTCAATCATTTATATCTTTGATTTGCGCAAAACATCGATTGGTCGTTTTGTGGTGTTGTATTTCCATTCATTAAGTTCAGCCGCATTCAGTACATCTTTAAATTCCCAAAATTCATCACCATAAAATTGCATAGATATTTTGGTTAGTTTTCCTAATTTAGCTTTCACATCGGCCATTTTGGGGTTGTCAAATTCATTGTTGAGTTGATGGGGATCGGCATTTCTATCGATAAGTATATTTTGAAAAGAAGCTAAACTATCTTTTTTTTGTCGGCAATAAACATAATCGTGTGTAATTATTCCTCTGTATCCAATCCCCTGTATCATCCAGATTGGAATAAAGTCAACCGCATTTTCATTTTTTGTCAGTATGGCTTTTTCCAAATTTTTTCCCTGAACTTCTTTTGGCACATTCAGTTTCAAAAGTCCAAGGATGGTTGGCATAAAATCTAATGAACCAAACAGTAATTTTGTGGTTGAATTTGCTTCTAACTTTCCGGGCCATCGCATGATAAGAGGTGTGTGATCGGAATAATCGTAAGCTACCGATTTTGATGAGTAATAATTTTCAAATTCCAACATATCACCATGGTCAGAAGTAAAAACAACAAGGGTATTGCTATCTAATCCTAGTTCGTTTAATTTACTCATCAATGTTCCAAATGCCTTATCTACTGCAGTAATATTAGCATAATAATCCCTATACATTTCTCTGATTTCAGGAGTATTTTTTGTACCCGGACGCACATGAATGCTGTCAATATTGTATTGAGACAGATACTCATCAGACACATGACTATAAGTAAAATGTTTATCGCCGTTTGGCATTATTTTTTCACTGTTATTGTGCGGTGCATGCCACGATATAAACAGAGCAAAGGGTTGTTTTTTTTCTTTGCGGGTATCGAGATAATCTAATGCCTGATCTGTTTGACCATCCAATTCCCATTTATTAAAGAATACTTTTTCAGCTTTTTCATTCCAATAGTAACAATAATTTGGTCGGTAGTCAGTTTTGCAATTATTAGATAAAAATAGCTCATCAAATCCATACCGCATTTCACCTTTGGGAATGGGACGATTTCTATCGCCTCCCAAAATATGCCATTTCCCGATATAAGCAGTGCTGTAACCTCCATCTCTTAATACCTCTGCAAATTTCTTTCCATGACCGGGCAACAGCGGGACATCATTTATAATTGTGCCATTGTTCAGGGAATGTTGTCCGGTCATAAGCATTCCCCTAAATGGTGTACTCACCGGACAGTTTGAAAAGCAATCGGTGAATCGTATACCTTGCTGGGCAAATTGATCAAGATTAGGCGTTTTTACCTGTTTATTGCCATAGCACCCCAACATATCAAAAGAATGCTGATCATCGAAAATAAAAACCAGATTAGGTTTAGTAACTTGTTGTTTAGCTGCTATTGATGAAAAAGCTGTCAAACCAAGTGTGCTAATCAAAACTGATGATATGTTTTTGTTCATTTTTTAGAATCAATGCGAATCAGGAGTAGAGACACCATAATTAAGCGTTAATATAAAGTATTTATATTCAATAAAATAAGCGCAAAACATCGTTATTGGTATGCCCTAATGGCAACAGCCCCTGGACTTAATTTGCCGATTTTTTTTAAATGTGTAAGCAACTTATCACGCATCAGCTCACGTACTTTTTTATATTTAACCGTTTCAAAACAATTATTCCACTCCTTTGGATCTTTTTTCAAATCATAAAATTCTCCGTTAATAATATCATCAACAGAATATTGAGTTACATCCTTTTTACGTTTAAAACAAAGAATTAATTTAAAATCTTTCGTTCTCCACATAAACGCGGCTTCGCCCGCACGTTCATGCAAACCACAAAAATTACCGCTACGCTTTTGATTGCTTAATAAATTGATTCCTGGCAATGCTTTGGGTACTTCCACTCCAGCTACATTTAACAAAGTGGGATAAATATCTACCAATTCTGCCGGTCGGGAATCTTTCTTTCCAATAAACTTTGCAGGAAGTGCCGAACCTGATATTACAATTGGAACCCGAACACTTCCATCATACAGACAGTACTTATTAAATCGATAATAACGGTCACCCAACATTTCACCGTGGTCTGTTAAATAAACTATTATGGCATTATCTAAAATACCTTTCGTTTTAAGTTCACTAAGTACACGACCAAACATGTCATCCATCCAGGTACAATTTGCATAATATCGCATAGTCATTAGTTTCCAATCGTTTACAGAAGCTGTTTTCCAGAAACCTTCATACATTTTACGCCTATTAACACCCTCTGCATGTGGAGATTGATCTTTATCCCACGGTGGTTGTACTGCATAAGGTGTTTTCTCTAAATCATACATCGATTCAAAATTTGAAAGAATATTATTTCCTGCGTGCGGCTTTAGAAAAGAAAGATAAAGAAATAACGGACGATCATCTTTACGTTCACGGACATAGTCAATACATTTTTCGGTTACCCAACCATCGCGATGTTCATTTTCATTCAAAGCACTGGTTAATCCTATATAACCGGCATTATCTTCTTCGCCAGGTCCAAAAGGTTTAACTTCCTCATTGTATTTTTTATATTTCTCAGCATCAACATCTGCCATCATAATAGCACCATTTTCACGACATTCTGCTTCGTATCGGGTTTCGAAACCACGGGTAGACTCAGTATCCAACCCCCAATGTGTTTTTCCAAATCCGGCTGTTTCATAACCTGCATCTCTCAAGACTTCGAAAATAGGTTTTGATGGTAGTTTATCTTCCGTAAGTCCGGGTTCATTTCGTAAAATACCTATTTGATTTGGATACAATCCTGTCATCATGGAATTTCGACTAGCAACGCTCATAGGTGCCTGACATACTGCCTCTGTATAAAGTATTCCATTTGTAATCAAACTATCAATCGTAGGTGTAATCACATTTTTATTTAACAGCCCGATAGCATCATATCTATGCTGGTCGTCCATAAGAAAAATGATATTTGGGCGTTTCTTTTCTCCTTTTTCTGTTGATTGATTATTCTCTGCAAAAGAATTATTTATTGCAATTGTTGTTCCTAATGCTAAAGCGATTAAATGTTGTTTGTTATTTTCCATTTTTTTCTGTATCCTTATTATTAATTTTTTTCAAAAAAAATAAATAAACTCCTTGCTTATTTGACAATCATTTTTTTGATAATTTTTCCTTTGTTAGCTTGAATATGAACCAAATACACTCCTTTATTCCAATTGTTTACAAGAATATTCAAAGGGTTGTTATCTTTTTTTAGCATTGAATATACTTTTTTTCCATCCAACGAAAAAACTGAAATTTGTGAATTTAGTTGGATATTTGAAAGTGTGATTTCGTGAGAAGTTGGATTTGGATAAATTGAAATTTCATAATCCAGGTTTTCTAATTTTGTTGTCAAATCGGAAACATTGTTCCCACTAAGCACAAGACTAACTTTATCAATAAACGTGTCGCCTTGTGTAAGGGTATTCGCAAACTTAATTCTATGGGTTCCGGCAGCAACAGTAAAACTACCTGTGCAATAGTAATTGAAACTTGTAGATGAGGTAGGGATTATATTACCAATCAGATTCCCATCACAATAAACATTGATGGATTGTGGTGTTGTATTACTTG
>CAMBSB010000269.1 GCA_945870155.1 Paludibacter jiangxiensis
GCGTATCTTTACAAAACCACGTGGAAGAATATGCATGGTAAAGCGCCTGAGAAACTCTACTCCCGTGAGGGTCAAAAGTTTCTGATTAGCATTATCTTTGTAATCCTTGTAAGAAAAAGTAACACCATTGCCATCCATGTTTTTGATACGAGTGTTCGTAATAGCTACCCGATGGGTGTATTTGGCTAAGTAATTTACTACCTGACGGGCATTACCCAGCGAAGGTTCGGTAAATACCACCCACGGTTTGGCATAACAGTGGTTGATAATGGGCATAAACTCTGGCAAACGGTTTTTCTTTTTCAGGTTGTTTTTCAGGGCTTCGAGCAGTTTTCCACGAAAAGCCACACTGAGCTGACGCACCGGATAAAGGTATTTACCTTCATTACCGATAGGTTTGATTTCGCCACGTGGCGTAATGCCCACAGCAGGAACAATGCAATGAATGTGTGGATGCAAACTCAGGTTTTGTCCCCAGGTATGAAGCACACAGATAGCTCCCGTTTCCACACAGTAATGGGAATAACCGAAAGCACACAAAGTTTCTTTTACGCAGGCAAAAAGGCGCTCGTAAAAGAACAGGCTGTCGACCAGGCAAACCGGATTTAATTCGTCGGGCACAGTAAACACAATATGAAAATGTTTCACACAGAGTGAATCACGCATACGGTCTTCAGCCCAAAGCATTTGCCGGGCTATCTGACATTTGGGGCAATGGCGATTGCCACAACTATTATAACTGTAATGTTCCTCGCCGCAGGAATCGCACTTATCCTTGTGACCACCCAGTTCGGCCGTACGGCATTGCTGCAAAGCATTAAGTATGGTCAATTGATAATTATTGGGACGACACTGCATACGAAAGTCAGCCCCATAACGTTTTATTACGGAAGCTATTTCAAAACCATTGCGTGCCATTACTTAGCCTTACAAGCTTCAGGATAAAGCGTATCCAGCGGGCTATGCGCCTTGATCATCGGACATTGTGCAATGTGCAGGTAAACCATGGTGGTTTCAATCTTGGAATGCCCCAGCAGATCTTTGACAGTGACAATATTCAGCCCATCTTCAATCAAATGCGTAGCATACGAATGGCGAAGGGTGTGAACGGTGACGTCTTTGGCAATGTCGGCAGTTTTTACTGCTTCGCGCATCACCCACGAGATACCTTTGGCTGAATACGGTGTACCTAAAGCCTTTCCGTTGAAAAGCCAAGTAAGTGGACGTTCCAGAGCAATATATTTTTGAAGTCCAACGGACATATACTGCGAGAGCGGAACAACGCGGTCTTTGTTATACTTGGAACGACGAATATGAATGGAACGACGCTCAAAATCGATATCGGCGGTTTTTAGGTTGATAACCTCCGAAGAGCGAAGTCCGGCAGAATAAATAAGCATAAGCAGCACACGGTGTTTGAGTAAAGTGGGTGCTTTAAAGAGTAGGCGAAGTTCGCTTTTATTGAAAATTGTTGGTAACTTTGCATCCTTCTTGAGCGAAGGAAGTCGCACGGCACGATCGGACAAACCTACATAGCGATAGTAGTAGCGAAGTCCGTAAACCGAATGTTTAAAGGCACTACGCGATGGAGACACTGCCGATACGGCCAACGAAACCAAATACTCGTTGAGTTCCTCTGAAGATACATCTTCGGGCAAGCGATTGAAATGCAAGCTCACCTGCGCAATGCGATGAATGTAGTTCTCGAACGTACTTTTAGCTTGTCCACGCAGTACAACCTGCTGCTCAAGGGTGTGATACACACAGTCGAAGCCGGCAACTGATGCTATGGCGCGACCAACGATAGAAAAATCGGATTTTTGTTTCATGATGCTGAAAAATTAAAATGAATAATTGGGAGATTAATAATTTAAAAAGGAACTGGTAATTCCTCTTTTCAGCATCTGAAACGAAAATCTTTTGATATAGTTTTATAAATGAAGTATTTAAAACCCTTCCCGGAGGGAATTTAGTTCAACCCCTGCCTACCGCAGGCAGGCCTTAAAGGGGGAATTTGAGGTATAAGAAGTGAGTAATTATTAAATATCTATTTATTTAAATTATTCGTCGAAATACGTCAAATTATAACATTCAAAATAATCGGTACACCAAATCTCTGAAAAAGATGTTTGTGTATCGATTTTTTTTATTGCTATTGTACTAAGTTTACTAAAGTTTATTTACGGCAATTATTAAATTCAAACCGGGTTGAAGAAGTTTCTACTCTGACAGAAAACAGATTTTTCACTTTAAAATTTTATTTTTACAATCAAATTGTAAGTTCTTTTTAAACTTTCTGTTGAAAAAATCAAAAAAAAAACTACTTTTGCAATAAAAGTGAATTAATTGATTCATTAAGAACTTATATCTGTCATACAATTATTAAAATATTTATAAATGATACTGAATTACATTTGGGTCGGATTTTTATTAATAGCTTTTGTTATTGCTTGTTTTGAACTAATTGTGCATGGCAACACCCAGATTTTCACCGATATAATCCAATCGGGCTTTGGGTCAGCTAAAACAGGTTTCGAAATCTCATTAGGATTAACCGGTGTGCTTTCAATGTGGTTAGGCATAATGAAAATTGGTGAAAAAGGTGGTGTAATTCAGATATTTGCACGAATTGTAGCTCCTTTCTTTTCGAAAATTTTACCTGATGTACCCAAAAATCATCCGGCATTGGGAAGTATCTTTATGAATGTATCGGCCAATATGCTTGGTCTGGATAACGCTGCAACTCCCATGGGATTAAAAGCGATGAAAGAATTGCAGGAAATTAATCCGGACAAAGAAACAGCTTCAAACCCCATGATTATGTTTTTGGTTCTTAATACTGCGGGTTTGTGTTTAATACCAATAAGTATCATGGTTTACCGGGCACAACTTGGTGCAGCCAATCCTGCTGATGTGTTTTTACCTATTCTGATTGCAACTTTTATTGCCGCATTAACAGGCTTAATTACAGTAGCTATATATCAGAAAATCAATCTATTCGACAAAACTATAATGGGTACTATTATTGGATTAGTTGCTTTTATAGCCGGAGTCATTTATTTACTCAGCCAATTAACTAAAGATCAAATAGCCAATTATTCTGCATTAACTGCCAATTTTTTATTATTCGGTATCATAATTTCATTTGTAGTGATGGCGCTATTCAAGAAAGTAAATGTTTACGAATCGTTTATTGAAGGAGCCAAAGAAGGTTTTCAGGTAGCTGTGGGAATAATACCATATTTAATAGCAATATTAATAGCAATTGGTATGTTTCGGGCTTCGGGAGCAATGACAATGCTAACTGATGGAATAACCTGGTTGGTAAGTTTAACAGGTTTAAATACCGATTTTGTGGGTGCTTTACCCACTGCGTTGATGAAACCGCTTAGTGGAAGTGGTGCCAGAGGAATGATGGTAGATGCTATGACTTTAAATGGACCTGACTCATTTGTAGGCAGAATGTCATGTATTATACAGGGTTCAACAGACACAACTTTCTATATATTAGCCGTTTATTTTGGATCGGTAGGAATAAAAAATACACGATATGCCTTAACTTGTGGTTTGATAGCTGATTTTATGGGAATATTATCAGCCATTCTACTCGGGTATTTGTTTTTTTATTAAAAAAAATTGCCCCCTTAAGGTCTTAGGGGGCAATTTTATAGGGCTGATACACAACAAAAATTTACATTTTTACAATAGTTCTACCTTTCAATTTTCCTTGTAAAATCAAATCAATATTGGGCAGAATCTCTTCCATGCTTATTTCTGTACATAAATCTTCTAAATTGTTTAGTTTCCAATCACTTGCCATCTTGTTCCAAAGTATTTGCCTTAGTGCTGTAGGATAATTTTGAGCCGAAATTCCTATCAATGTTATTCCACGTAGTATAAATGGAAAAACTGTGAGATTCAGTTGTGTAGATGATACACTTCCGCAAGTTGTAACTGCACCTAAAGGCTGCAATGACTTGATAATATTTTCTAAAATTGGACCACCAACGGTATCAATACCACCGGCAAATTTCGAAGAGAGGATGAGTCGTTTGTCAACTTCTTGAAAATCAGCACGTGAAATAATTTCGGAAGCTCCCAGACTTTGTAAAAAAGGGAATTCTTCTTGCTTGCCAGAAACTGCAACAACCTGATATCCAAGCTTTGAAAGCAAAGCAACTGCCATTGACCCTACTCCACCGGTAGCTCCCGTAACGATAATGTTTCCATCTGTTGGTTTTACTAAATCTGTCAATCTCGAAACTGAAATTCCGGCTGTAAAACCTGCAGTACCAATAATCATAGATTCCTTTAAAGTAAGTCCCACAGGCAATTTAACTACCCATTCGGCAGGTACACGAATATACTGCCCAAAACCACCCGGAGTATTCATTCCCAAATCGTATCCGGTTACAATCACTTCATCGCCAACTTGGTATAAATCAGAATCAGAATACTCAACTATTCCGGCGGCATCAATTCCGGGCGTGTGAGGATATTTTTTGGTAACACCTTTATTTCCGGTTATCGAAAGAGCATCTTTATAATTTAAAGATGAATACATAACTTTAACCAGCACATCACCAACAGCTAATGCATCAGTTTCAAGGGTTTTAATGCTAGAAGTGAATTTTCCTTCCAGTTCTTCTACTAATAAGGCTTTATATTGCATAATAATAAATAAAATGGTAATTTGAAAAATAAATTTTAAATACACTAATAATATATGGTTAAATAAAACGAATTGTATTTGCTTCGTTTTAAAAAGATTAAATGTGACAATATTTAAAAATAAAACATCTTAGTACATAACAAAAAATTCAAAAACATATTTAATTCACTAATTATAAGTCATTTGAATATGGGGCTTAGCCCCATACCCCACATACTTTTTTGTCTTGACACAAAAAAGTATGCAAAAAAAGTCAAGACTTCGCCCGATTCACTCGAAAAACTTGCGCTCGGTAGGCTCAAATCGTCCAAACTCATTCCGACGGAATACGTCGGAACTCAAACAAGGACGATTTTTAACCGCCTACCTCACTTGTTTTTCGGTTCACCGGACGAGGTCAGTCCGATTCCGAAAGGTATATGTCAAATATACGTTTGAAATTTAATATATTATTATTAGTATCTATTTTTTGTCATGTACTAAAACTATATAATTAAATAATGCTCCGAAACAACAGTCTCGGAGCATTATATCATT
>CAMBSB010000270.1 GCA_945870155.1 Paludibacter jiangxiensis
TCGGCTATTAAGGATGAATTCAGTATCAAAACATGACCGTAAGCAGGAATAGTTGTGTATGGAATAGTGCCGTTACCATTGCTAATTGTAAGTACATTTAGCGCATTTTCGTCCCAACTTTTAAGCATACGTAATTTAGTGTATGGGCAAGACATTGTGTTTGTGTTCAGAGCTATAGAACTTCCGGTTGTGTTCTGAATTATCCGTATCTTTCGTCCGGCACTTTCGGTAAATTCAAAACCTTCGAGACCAGTTGCCAGTGTGAGTTTTGTTACACCAGTTGCATAAGTTCGGGCATTATTTGTTACTTCAATCAGCGCATATCTGCGTGTTCCTGCAATATAATCAACCGATTGGTCGCTTCCGCTTGCAGCATCGTGCAATTCAATCATTACCGACCGATTATCCAGTGAATCATTCATCACACCATGATAAATTGTATCTACGATTCCTGCAAAGTTTTTGCTGTGAACTTTCACCCGTAAATCGCCATGTTCAAATTCATTATTGGGTTTTGTGTTTAAAAATTTATAAGTACCCGAGGCATTTCGCCTTCCTGCCACTAACTGAATTCGCTGGGCTAAACCGTAAGCAGCGGTATTGGTGGTTGCTTCAATTTCGCACATACCAATCACACGGTCGGGCGTAACTACCCACTGCTGCTGCGCTTTCCAGGGAGTTTCAACAAAACGCGACTTGCTGACTTTATAATTGGTTGATAATCCGTACACTGATTTGCTTTTTGTTTGTGCATCGTTGCGGTCTTTTCCCGTTAAGAACGCCCATTTGCTGCCACGTTGCCAGTCTTTTTCTTTTCCGACAGCATATTTTATTTCGGGAGCGGTTCCCTGAAATGCTGCATTGAGCGGATAAGTAGTTGCATTTGAATTGGCATTTAAGGTGAAAGCCCCCACAAAAGTATTTACACCATCCATCATCAAATAACGCGTTTCGGTAAGTTCGGGAGCCGGAATACTTGGGTCGCGCAAGGTACCTACAACACCCCAGTTTCCATATCTTCCGCGTGGACCAATGCAATTTCTGTCGAACAACATGTAATTATCCGGTAAGGTTTTTCCACTTAATCCCGATTTGTAAATATACACCAAATAAGGTTGAGTGCTACCTTGTCCGCTTTCGAAATTGTAAGGATCGCCACACAAATAAGCTTTGGCAAGTGCCTCATTTTTAATGGCTGTGCGGTTGTAATAGGGTTTCCAAGCTGGCGAAGTGCTCCATTCGTGAAAACCTTCGCCTTCGGGAATACGCACCAATGGAATATAATTTTTGGTGGCGCAAATAAAATCGCGGATAACCTGCGAACCGGTAAAAAGATAATACCAAACAAAAGGACGAATAGTGGCTTCGCCGTGGTACGAAGGCGATTCGTTGGCATAACCCACATAATGCGTTCCACCATCGGCCAATAAAGTGCGGGGCATACAATCTTCGAGCACAGATTTTGCTTTGGTTGCAGCCGCGGCATCGTTTACAGCCAATCCACCAAAATAAACACCCATTGCCAAACGCTCATCGCCATTGAGCCAAACCGAACCCACAATTTGCTTGTCGTACATATCCGGTTTTCCAGCAAGAATAGCCACAATATTTTTACGAATACCAGCTTCCCATGTGGTTTTTTGTTCATTAGTTAGTACCGATGGTTTATATTGTTTCAGCATAAGATAGGCTACCGTTGCCTGAAAACAAAACTGCATTTCGTTCAATGGTTGTGTTCCGTTATTCCAACCGCCCATCACCGTATCGAGCAAAAGAACAAGCCTATCGAGCACTGCTTGCTGGTTTTTATACGGACTTGAGGGATGTAAATAGGCCAATGCCGCTTGTAAGATTTCATCGGCTTCCGCAAAACTTTTTGTAAATGTTGTATTTCCGGTTTTTACACCACTAAAAGCAGCAGCCAAATGCGGATTTGTACTCGGTTCGGGTATAGCTGGCAACAAATTGAGTGTTTGTGCATTCGTAGTAAAAAAAGCTAAAAAGATAAAAGACAAAAGGATAACTTGACGCATGGAAGTTGATTTTATATTTTGTGATATGCAAAATAACATACATTTAAACGATTGAAACATAACTTTAGTTTCAAAACAAAAGACAAATGTTACATCGTTGGTTTTGGGGTCGATGTTTGCCATCAGAACTGTCCAATTACACCGAAAAGTATCAATATTACGGTATTTTGAAACAATTTTGTTGGATGATATAGCTTTTTTGTGATTTAATTTGTATCGTGAATTTTAAACTAATATTATTCGAAAAAATATATATCAGATGAAAAAATTAATCTTGCTCTGCGCCATGCTGCCTCTTGCAGTTTTTGCACGAGAAAGTAATATGGTGAGTGTACAGAACCCGTTGGAAGTAGTACAAACTATTGGCGATAAATTGGTACGCGAAACACCGTTTAAGTATAGATTAGAACTTGCCGGAAACGAAAAATCGTTCGACAAAATGAAATTTGTTAATTTCGGACGAACATTTACCACAGAAAAACCAGCTGTTGCGTATGCATATACCTTGCTCGATTCACCTGACGAAATGGTGCTTGACATTAGCATAGAACACAACGATGCCTGCAAAATATGGCTGAACAACGAATTGATTTACGAGAAAAAAACGATAAAACCAGTGCATTTGGTGTACGAAGAACGCAGCATTGAAATGTCGTACAAAGCCCGTTTAAATCTGAAAAAAGGGCTGAACAAGCTGCTCATCAAATCGGCTACTGCGGGCAATAAAGACTGGTGTTTTTACATGCAACCCCCTGCAACCAAAGGCGCTGTACTTTGCGAGAAACTTCAATATCCTGCATTTGCACCCGAAAAAATGGCTGATGTAGATGCTGAAATTGCCAGTTTAACAAACTGGTTGGTAATTGGTCCGTTCGAAAATGAAATGGACAAAGAGTTTGCTCCTGAAAAGAAAATTGAATTCGGTTTTATGTACAATGGTTTGAACAACAAGCCAATAACATGGACAATTCCCAAAGTTGAAATTCTCGGCAACGTTATCGACCCCAAAGAATGGGGCACAACTTATCAATGGAATTACCACAATGGTGGTGTTGCGTGGGCTATGCAGCAACTTTCCGAAGCGTCGGGTGACCCTAAATATAACCGCTGGGCTACCAACTTTTGCGAATATCACCTGAAGGGAAAATCATTTGTGGAATATCAGGTTCAAACACTCAACGAAGTGGAATCGGCCAACCATTATTTTATTAAAATTCCGCTGCTCGACTTTACACTGGCTCCGTCATTGCCGTTTATCTACAAATTACGCAAAGAAAAGGATTTTGCTATGCAAAAAGAATATGCTGAATTTGTGGACGATATGATAAAATACGCACGAACGGAACAAATCCGCTTTCCGGGTACCAATGTTTATACCCGCACTACACCAAAGAAATACACAACCTGGGTCGACGATATGTTTATGGGTATTCCGTTTTTGGTTCAGGCTGCTCAATACGCCAAAACGAAGGAAGAACGCGAATTATTTATGAATGATGCTGCGCTTATGGTGCTCAATTTCAATAAATTTGTATGGGATAAAGAGGCTAATTTATACATGCACGCTAATTTTTCGGAAGAAAAAAATGTGAAATTACCACATTGGTCGCGGGCAAATGGCTGGGGAATTTGGGCAACTACCGAAGTGCTTATGAATCTGGACAAAAACAACAAATACTACAAACCTATTCTGGAACATTATCGTCGCCATGTGGAAAGTCTGGTAAAATGGCAGGCTGCAAGCGGATTTTGGTACAATGTAATTGACCGTGCTGATTCTCCTGAAGAAGTATCGGGAACAGCTATTTTCACCATGGCAATTGCCCGTGGGGTAACCTATGGATGGCTGGATGCTAAACGATATGAGCCCATTGCCGCAAAAGGTTGGAATGCTGTAAAAAGTGAAATTGAGCCTAACGGCACGGTACATAAAATTTGCGTTGGCACTATGTGTTCCGAAGATGTGAATTATTACATTACCCGTCCGTTTTACGAAGACGATACGCATGGACTTTTTGCAGTGCTTTTTGCGGGAATTGATGTATATAAAATGATGTCAAGAAAATTGTAAAATGATGATAAAACATAGTTGCAATTTTATTCTCTTTATAATTTTAAGTGTCGGACAGCTTTCAGCGTTCAATAATCCTGTCAATCCCGGATTTTTACCCGACCCTTCCATTTGCAGGGTGGGCGAAGATTATTATTTAGTAAATAGTTCATTCGAATATTTCCCCGGAGTCCCTATTTTTCACAGTAAAGACTTGATTAATTGGGAGCAAATTGGCAATGTGCTTGACAGACCTTCGCAATTACCACTTAAAAACGCAGCTCCATCCGACGGCATTTATGCACCTACACTACGATATCACGATGGCATTTTTTATATGGTAGTTACCAATGTGAATACAGTAACCGGAAAATCAAACTTTTACGTAACAGCCACAAATCCACCTGGTCCGTGGTCGGAGCCTGTTTATGTCGACCAAAGTGGAATCGACCCTTCGTTGTTTTGGGATGAGGATGGAAAAACGTATTTTGTGAGTAATCGTGGTTTGACTTTTAATACCGAGCGTGGAATTTACCAATCGGAAATAGATATTAAAACAGGAAAACGTCTTACAGAGCCAAAATTGATATGGAAAGGTACAGGCGGAAATTACCCCGAAGGGCCACATACTTACAAAAAAGACGGTTATTATTATCTTTTGATTGCCGAAGGCGGAACTATGTATGGACACATGGTAACCATTTCCCGTAGTAAAAATATTTGGGGCCCGTACGAATCGTGTCCGCACAATCCCATTTTATCCAACCGTTACGCTTACGAAAAATTATATGGCACTGGGCATGCAGATTTGGTTCAGGCACATGATAGTTCGTGGTGGATGGTGCATTTGGCATTTCGGTTGCCACAAATATTAGGTCGTGAAACATGCATCGCACCTGTTGAATGGAACCCGCAAGGTTGGCCGGTGGTGAATAAAACCGGAACAAATTCGCTGGTAAATAATGCCAAAACACTCAGTTTAAAACCATTTCCGGCAAAACCCGTTCGCGAAGATTTCAACAGCAATAAAGTGGGATTTGAATGGATATGGTTGCG
>CAMBSB010000271.1 GCA_945870155.1 Paludibacter jiangxiensis
CTTCTGCGCCAATTTGAATAACCCTCAATTGGATTTAGAAACAATGCAAAATACATTTGCGTGTTAATTTGTTCCAATTCCTTTCCGGCAGTAAGGTTTTGAGCAGCCACAAATGCATCAGTACCCACAGCAGCCGGTGCCGATTTGTATAACGCAATTTGTTGAATAGCAGCTTTTATACCATTTCGAAAATGATCATTTGCACTAGCTGCACCCACATTCCAACCTCTAAACTTAGCCTCAGCTGTTAACAACTCTGTTTCGGCATAGGTAATATGCAAAAACGGATTACTATAATGAAGTAAGAAATTGGCAGTTTGACGACGCTGATCTTTAGGATAAACCGTTACCTGAGTTCCTTTTCCAGGTATATTTAATTTAATTGTATCTAATTTAGGTAAATTTGGATCAACTAAATTTGATAAACCAGGTGCAATTCCAAGCGTACCTGAATACATATCATTTCCTGCTCGTCGGGAATAAAACGCAGAAATTGAATCTGTTATGTCTATTCGTGTATGAAGAGCAATACCTGTTGCCAACGGTGACAATGGAAAATAACAACGTGTTATTAAATTTAAACGTGGATCAACCAAACCTTTATTTTGTGCTGGCTTCAACAATTCAAGAAAAGTGCTAGTAAAGCGATAAGGATCTGCTTGAGCTACTAATGATGCCGATAAACCATTGCCACGATATTCGGAACCTGAGAGCGATTGAATATCCTCGTGTTTTGTCATACAAACATCAGTATTACTTGCAAATACACCTGCTGCAATAGCTGCCTCGGCTTCTGTTTTGGCTTTTGCTGCATCTACTTTAACCAATCGCATAGCATAACGCAATCTAAGTGAATTGGCAAGTTTTTTCCATTTCACAACGTCGCCTGCATAAAATTGATCGGAAGGCACTTTGTCTTTTGTAGCATCCAACTGCGCTTCGGCTTCTTTCAATTCCTTGAAAAAATCAGCATAAATAGCTTCTTGCGAATCGAATTTTGGCTGCACAATACCCGAAATATAGCCTTTACCAGCTTCAAAGTAAGGTATATCGCCATATAAATCTGTTAATCTTGCAAAAACCATCACTTTCATAATACGTGTCATGGCATTCAAATTTGATTTGGCTACATCATCGTGTGTTCTCTGTTCTGCATCCACAATATTAACTACTATGCCCGAAAAACTATTCAGCCAAAGCACTTGATGTACGCCTGCAGAATACGAATAATTTGCACCGGTTAAGTTTGTCCAAGTTCCGGTGAGTTGTTGTAGCATAGGCATTGTTATTCCTAAACATGAACGCAATTGAAGTAAATAATCTCCAGAATATTTCATCTGAACATCAACCAACTGATATGCTGGATTTAAATTTGTAGACTGTGTTTGGCTTGTGTTTATGGTTCCAAAATCATTGCAACCTGCAAACAAGAGAATAACCAAAGTGAGTCCTATTTTAAATATTTGCTTTTTCATTTTATATCTTAATTAATAGTTTAAAATTAGAATTTAACTCTTAGATTTAAGCCATAGCTCTTGCGTGAAGGCATAGAACCAAGTTCAAGACCTTGTCCATTTCCATTGCTATAGTTCGAATCTGGATCAATATTGGGTACGTTTTTACGAATAATCCAAGGATTTCGAGCTATAAAACCAAATGAAAGATTATTTACTCCTAATTTTGAGAATAATGATTTAGGAAAACTATATGAAATAGAGACATCGCGTAGTTTTACATACGAAGCATCGTAGATAAATGGTGTAGCAACACCTGCTTTAGGGTCAATAGCATAACTTCCCCAGAAAGTTGATGGACTAATACCTTGTGTGTTTTGCACATAAACAGGCTCAGCACCTGCAGCCGCTGTATTTATAACGCCATTGGGCACATAACCCTTCTGATCGCCAGACGCTAACCACTGAGCCGAAGTTTTTCCGGCAGCATTTCTGGCTGCTTCAGACAAAATCCACTCATCTCTACCTTCCAAAGTCAGATTACTTCGTCCGCTTGCTGCAGAAAGCATATTTGTCATGGAGAATAAATTACCACCCTGATGAATATCGATTGTAGCCGAGAACGAGAAACCTTTGTAATTTACAGTATTTACTAATCCGCCAATCCAATCAGGTAAACCATTTCCTAGAATCTCTTTTTTTGCTGATTTTAATGGCAACTGAGTTAGTTTATCCAAAATTATACTTCCGTCAGGAGCATATTGATAATTGTATCCCATAATTGCACCATAAGGCTGGCCTGGTTGTGCAACAACAGAAACACCTGACCAACGACTTTCAGCAAGAGTAATAAAAGGCAATCCATCAGCTAAAGACTCTACATTATTCGAGTTTTTGGCAAAGCTTAATTGAACATCCCACGAAAAATCTTTTATTTCTATAGGCGTAGCACTAATAGCCAACTCAATACCTTTGTTCGAAATAGTACCCACATTAATAATACGGCTTGCATAACCAGAAGTAGTCGCTGCAGGAACCACATTTATTTGATCACGCGATGCAGAATTATAATACGTAAAATCAAATCCTACTCGATTATTCAAGAACTTCATTGCCAATCCAGTTTCGAATGAACGGGTACGAGTTGGTTTCAAATCGGTGTTTGGGATAATAGTTGTAGCCACAGAACCAGCCGACTGTCCATTAAAAGGGAAAGCATATGAACCATAAACCAAGTTTAACATATATGGATCTGTATCACTACCTACTTCGGCTGCCGATGCTCTTAACTTACCAAAAGTAATGAATTTTGGCAATTTTTTAAATGCTTCGGTGAACACAAAACTTCCCGATAAGGATGGATAAGAATATATATTGTGACTTGTTGGTAATGTTGACGAAGCATCCTGACGGATAGTAGCATCCAAAAATAAATAATTTTTAAACGAAGCCGCCACGATACCATATACTGAGTTTTTGCTCTTTCTAAGATATTTCTCGTCAATTAGTTTTTCTTTGTAACTGTTAGGACTTACAACATCTCTGAAAATCATGTTTGTAAAAACATTTGAAAAGCCTGCAACTTCATAATTAAAATAATTTACACCTAAACGAGCAGTTAAATTTACATCAGGAGTAATGTCTTTTTGAAACGACAACATAGCATCAGCCTGATTGGTAGTTGTTTTGTTGTTAATTTGATCTAAACGGCCTAATTTATCACGTGGTGAAGTTACAGGGCTGTATTTCTCAAAACTAAAATAACTCTGATCAGAACTGCCGGTTACTTTTAAATTCAACCATTCTGAAAATTTATAATTCAACGAAAGACTTCCTAACAAATGGTCTTTTTTGCTCACATTACTCATGGCATTGATTACCCAGTATGGATTGTATTTGTATTCGTCGGAACCCCATTCAATATACTCACCTATAGGGGTTTGGTAATTAGTAAATTCGGATTGCGAAACATTATTAGCCAAACCAATAAAGGTGCGTGCAATATTGTCATTTGAATCGGCCAAACCAGGACGATTATTAACCGTTTCAGTCATGTACATTAAATTTGGCTCAATACTAAGTCTTTTACCAACAAGCGTTTTGGCCGACAAATTGAATGAATTACGGATTAAACCTGAATTAGGGACAATATCTTCCGAATTAAGATTGGTATATGACAAACGGATAGATGAATTGTCGGTAGCATTCGAAACTGCTACAGAATTTGTATAAGTTGTTCCCGTTTGATAAAATCCATCGATATTGTTTGTTTTTAGAGAATATGGATGCATTTGTCCATCCCAACCCATAGCCATTACATTAGGGTCGAGACGAGCCCCAAAGCCTGTATAAAGTGTTAATTGAGCTGTTGAAACATCTGATGGAGCAAGTCCGTTACGTCCTTGACCGTATAGCGTTTGAACATCATCGTATTTTGTAGCTTGTTTGTCGAATGTAACCGAACTGTTAAATTCCAATCCCAAACTTTTCTTATTTCCTTTTTTCATGGTAATCATAATTACACCATTGGAAGCTAAACTTCCGTACAACGCTGCAGCCGATGGCCCTTTTAAAACACTTACTGATGCTACATCATCTGGATTTATGGTTGAAGCCACATCACCCATATCATAGCCTGCAGCAAACTGACTGCTTCCTACACTGCCAAAATTGGTATTAATCATTGGAACTCCGTCTATAACGTATAAAGGTTGGTTGTCACCGGAAATGGTTGTATTTCCACGTATAAGTACTTTTGACGACCCCGCAGGACCACCAGCATTTTGAGAAATATTCAAACCCGGGACTTTCCCTGCCAATGAATTCATTACATTTGGATTTCTGGCTTTGGTTATTTCTTCACCATTTACCTCTGAAACAGAATATCCAAGCGATTTTTCAGAACGTTTGATACCTAATGCGGTAACTACTACATCAGCCAATGCAATATTGTCATCAGAAAGCGTAATATTAATAACGCTGCGATTTTTAACAGCCTCTTCTACTGTTTTGTATCCCATGAAAGAATATATTATTACTGAATTTTCATTTACAGAAATGGAATACTTTCCATTAGCATCGGTTACTGTACCGTTTTTCGTGCCTTTCTCTACAACAGATACTCCAGGCATTGTCATGCCATCAGCTCCAACTACTGTTCCGCTAATTTTTTGCTGTGCATTGACATTTAAAAAAGCAACTATAAAAAAAGTAAAAACAAAAATTATTTTATTCATATTAATTAAATATTTTAAGATTGTGTAATTTTTAAATAAACTATAAAACAATATAGTTATATTGTAATTTAGCATTAGATTTGAAGCTTAAGAGTGATAATCTATACTTCAAATTCAGTAAGGTTTTAATTAGTCTATTTCTGTCATCATACCTCCTTCCTATACATTTAAAATAAATGGAATAATACTACTACACTACTGTGTTATTTAAAATATTTACCTGTTTGTTTTTATAAATTTCACTGAAGAAAACTCATCCGTTTGGAGGATGTAAATACCTGCTTCTAAATTTGAAATGTCAGCTGAATTTCCTTGAAATTCAATTAGAACTTTAGCTGTTAAGTCACAGATTTGGAATTTGTTGTTTTTTGTATCATTCAGGATATGAAGGACTTGTGCAGTTGAATATATTTTTAATGTAGGTTTAAAATTATTGTTAATAACTT
>CAMBSB010000272.1 GCA_945870155.1 Paludibacter jiangxiensis
TTTTCTACCGAATCGGAAGTATGATTGCTGATATCCAAACCGGCATCTTTCATGGCTGCCACAGCTTTTTGGTTGAGTTTGCCCGAAGCTTGTGTGCCGGCAGAACAAACAGTAATGCGCGAATCGAACGATTGTAAAAAGCCATGAGCCATCTGACTGCGGCATGAATTTCCTGTACAAAGAATTAATACTTTCATTTTTTTTAATTTGAAGATTTGAAAATTTTGAAGATTTGAAAATTAGTTTAGCAGCAACCGCCGCTACCACAACCACATGAAGTTTCGGGTTTGGCAAACGAAAATGAGCGTGGTGCTGATTTCACGGGCAATCCGGCTTTTTTCCATGCTTCTATTCCTCCATCCATACTGAAAATGTTAGCTTCGTCCCAACCCTGTACAACAAGGAATTGAGCTACTCTTAAGCTTCTTATTCCCAAATGACAAGCAATTACAATCTTACGGTTTTGTGGTAAGTCGGAATAGTTATCGTCGAAAGTGCTGTATGGAATATTTTCAATCCCATCCACCTGAAATGCAGTTTGAAGCACTTCATCTTTTTCGCGCACATCTACCAATAATGCTCCTTCGGTAATTAACCCAAAGGCTTCGTTTGCTGTTATTTCTTTTATGTTCATTTTTATATATTATTTACAAGTGATTTCCTGACAAGCTATTTTGCTGAAAAAGTCATCGAATTTTGCTAACTTCTCTTCAATTGAACTACCACACAAGCAGTAATTGATTTTTAGCCCATCAATTTCACCATGAATCAACCCACTATCGCGCAATTCTTTTAAATGCTGCGAAACGGTAGTACGACTCAAAGGTAATTTATCCGAAATATCGCCCGATATGCAAGTTTTTGTTTCGGCCAAATATTTTAAAATCGCTAAACGTGCCGGATGCGAAATAACTTTGGCAAAATTAGCTAACTCTTGTAGCTCATTATCAAATACTTCTGGTTTTATCATTGTTGTTGTGTTTTATGTCGCAAACATACGACATAGTTTTGAATTATGCAAACTTTTTGCTATTTTTGTATCATGATGACTAAAATAAAAACAGGAATTGCTTCTTACGGCCTATCGGGTAGAGTTTTTCACGCACCATTTATCCATGCCAATGAGGCTTTTGAACTCACAGCTATTTGCGAACGCAGCAATAACGAAGCGCGAAAAACCTATCCTCAAGTAAAGATAGTCCGTAGTTTCGATGATTTAATTTCCGATACTTTGTTGGAATTAATTATTGTAAACACACCAGATGTAACTCATTTCGATTATTGTCGTGCGGCGCTCATAGCCGGCAAACATGTCATAGTTGAAAAACCATTTGTTTTTACAGTGGCTGAAGGAGAGGAGCTTATCCAACTTGCAGCCGAAAAAGGTCGTATGCTTACTGTATTTCAGAACCGAAGGTGGGATGGTGATTTTATGACGATTCGTAAAATGCTGAATGAAAATAAACTAGGGCGAATTGTAGAGTTTCGTGCCGGATTTCAGCGTTTCCGCACCCTAATTGCCGATACCTGGAAGGAACGTAACGACCGTTTTGTTGGCATTGTTTACAATCTTGGTCCGCATCTGGTGGATCAGGCTATTTGTCTTTTTGGTAAACCAAGGGGAGTTTTTGCACAGATCAAAAAGCAACGCGATGGCTCACAGATTGATGATTTTTTTCATATAGTTTTGACTTACAACTACATGCAAGTAACACTCACGGCGGGAATGTTGATGAAAGAGCCTATTGCCAGTTTTGTTTTGCACGGCACAAAGGGTTCATTTGTAAAATACGGTATTGACCCGCAAGAAGATCAGCTGAAAGGTGGCATGTTACCCACCGATACCGCTTATGGACTTGATTTACCCGAAATGTACGGAGCCTTGGTGTTGGACGAAAATGGCAACACAACCAGAGAAACCGTGAAAACACTTCGTGGTGATTATAAATTATATTTTGACGCAGTGGCCAACAGCATTCGCCATCAAACTGAACCACCAATAGCACCAGTTGAAAACCTGTTGATTATTCGGATATTGGAAGCTGCCTACCAGAGTAATGATGAAAATAGAGTAGTGTTTATTTGAAAAAAAATCAAAATTTCACCCTACCGCCACCACTTTAGCACTACCTGCATATTTCACTTCAACGGGTTCGCCTGTAAAACCAACGTTGCCAAACTCTACTGCTACACAAACAAGCAGTGTGGCAGCGTTTGTCATATCTGCCATTTCAGCTTCGCCAAAAGCACTGGACATACGTTGTTCTGGTAAAATGGTTTGGGTACTATGCCACTCGCCAGTATTTGTTTCGCTTGTGCCATGGAGTGTTGGTAGAACGGGTTCATAATCATTGTTTACGGGATTAAAGTGCAAGTCTGACACAATACCCACTGAAACTATCAACCGGAAAAATGGAAGACGCTGCATATTCAGCAGGTCGATAGCTGTATTGACACGCGGGAAGTGTACCGTTGCTGTAAGCGTTTCCCGGCTCATCTCACATCTGTAGTTCACCCTTAACACTGTATTCAAGGGATAATTCCTGTTCAAGTTAAACCCTTCCAGCGCTTGCCGATAGGCCGAAAGCCGCAAATGACGCGTGCCAATTTCCGATTCGGTGTCCAACTTCATCAGGTTTTTCCCCATGCCATTGAGCACCGGTGTAATGTTATAATCGGCCAGCCGATGCAAACCACCCATAGCATAACGTGCTACTGAGCCAAATTTGGCACATCCACTCCATTCCTTCTGTTGCTTGCGTAAACCAGCAAACTTAGGCGACGTTTTAATCTTCTCCTTGCTTGCACCTCCTTTGGTACGTGCTATTACCTTGTCGCTGCCCCGCATGGTATAGAAACTTGCATTCCCAAAACCACCCGTCATAACTATTGTTCCTTTTACTATAGCCATATTTTTTAGATTAAAGATTTTTTAGATTAAAGATTCTAGAACAAAGAGTAAAGACTTTCCAAATCATCACATCTTCGTATCATCACATCATCACATCAATACATCACCATATCTCTTCCACATTACATTCTTCTCTCATTTTAGGTACAAAGATAATTAAATTATTAATTATACAAATAAAACACATAGATAATACTTATATAAATAGATATGCTTTAACTATGTGTTAAGTATGTGTTGTATATGTATTATGTATGTATTATCATAATAAAGAACTATAATGAAACCTTTACCAAACTAGCAGGAAAATCAGATAAAACTGTGTTCTATCTGATTTAATTTCACTTCTTTTACAATTTAACTGTTGTGAACAATCTGGATGTACTTAAAATTCATATAAAATTTAATGGCTCATTATTAGCATTTTTAAAAATACTTTATACAAGTTGTAGTACAAGTTGTACAACGAAAAATTCGTTTCTCTCTAAATTTGCATTCTACCAGTTTACTCCATATCTGAACAGCAAGTGATAATAAAAAAATCAATTATAAACAGATTAAAAATTGACTAAATAAAAAATAAAAATATAATTAATTGATTTTCTATCATTTAAAAAGCGTGAAAATATGCTCCATGTAAGTAGAAACACCTTGTTAAACTATCGGAAAAGTGGTTCAGTTGTAGTTGAGAAATTGTGTAGGAAAGTACTTTAAACGACAAAGGAAGTCAATAGAATAAAAACATTTATAAATAAATCAGTTTAAATGCGAATTATTTTAACGGCAACTGTGAAAATTGTGAAATGTTTTTTGTAGTTTTGTAAATTAAAATACATAAAAGATAATAACCAATGGCCTTCAACGAAAATACACGTGTAAAGATACCTGCCATACTGCACCTGTGCCGCTTGGGTTACAGTTATCTGTCGTTGAAGGATACCCGATGGGACGAAACGACGAACATATTCACGGATATTTTTAAGGAGAGTATACAACGTATCAATCCCGATTTGGACAAATCTGATGTGCAGCGGGTACAGGATGAAGTGTTGCTTTGTTTGGAGAATGAAGACCTGGGGAGGGCGTTCTACGAGAAGCTGATTAATCGTTCGGGCACGAAGCTGATTGACTTTGAGAATTTTGCGAATAACTCCCTGCATGTAGTTACTGAACTGCCTTGCCGAAAAGACGATGAAGAGTTCCGACCCGATATTACCCTGCTGATAAACGGCATGCCGCTGGTGTTTATTGAGGTTAAAAAGCCCAATAATCAGGATGGCATACTCGCCGAACATAAACGCATACAGACCCGTTTCTCCAATAAGAAATTCCGCAAGTTTGCCAATATCACGCAACTGATGGTTTTCTCGAACAATATGGAATACGATGCGAATTCCATACAGCCCATCGAGGGGGCTTTTTATGCCACCGCCTCTTATCAGAAACCCGCATTCAACTATTTCAGGGAAGAAGAGAAATTCGACTTAAGTAAGTTATTGGTAAATGAAGATGATAAACTGGAAACGCATGTGTTGCAGGACACCAACTGCCTGAGCATTAAAAATGCGGCAGAATTTCTGACCAATAAAGATCCGGATTCTCCCACGCACAGGATATGTACTTCTTTGTTTCAGCCCGAACGGCTGGCGTTTATGCTGCAATACGGCATAGCCTATGTGAAAACTTCCACCGGACTGCAAAAACACATTATGCGCTATCCGCAGTTGTTTGCCACCAAAGCCATTGAAGCCAAACTAAACGAGGGTATCAAAAAAGGCATTATCTGGCATACGCAGGGAAGCGGCAAAACGGCACTGGCCTTTTATAATGTCAAGTATCTGACCGATTATTTCCAACAAAAAGCAGTTATACCCAAGTTTTATTTTATTGTGGACCGATTGGATTTATTGATTCAGGCGGGGCGGGAGTTTAAAGCACGCGGACTTGTGGTACACGAGATTAATTCGCGCGAAGCCTTTGCACAGGATATCAAATCCACGCAGGTGATACACAATCATTCAGGCAAAGCGGAAATCACGGTGGTGAATATCCAGAAATTTCAGGATGACCCCGATGTGCTGCACAACAACGATTATCAGTTAGACATACAGCGGGTGTATTTTCTGGACGAAGTACACCGGAGCTACAACCCCAAAGGGAGTTTTCTGGCCAACCTGAACCAGTC
>CAMBSB010000273.1 GCA_945870155.1 Paludibacter jiangxiensis
TACAAATAACAATGGTGCTATTTCAAGTTATCGTGAACAGCTGAATTTCAAACGTATAGCTAATAAAGATTTGTCGAGCCGACATGCAAGTGCTGTAAGAGCAATATGCGAAGATGCCTTGGGTAGAATATGGGTTGGTAGTCGTGGCAATGGATTATCAATTATTACCAACACATTAGCTAACAACAACAAGGTAGTTAATATTCCCAAACTAACCAATAAATCTATTCTTTCAATCTGTAAAGGGCCAAATGATTTTATGTTTATTGGTTCTGAATCCGAAGGACTTTTTTCGGTTAACGTCAATACGCTGAAAGTTAGCAAAATGGACTTGTCGATAAGTAAATCATTTACCGAAAATTTGTCACCGCCCATCTACAGTTTATTTTGGGATAATTCCCTTTCTACATTATGGACTGGAAGCAACACCGATGGTGCTTTTCAGTTTCAATTTGAAAACAAAAACGGAAAGTTGATTACCCAACGTGTGTTCGAATACAATAAAGACAACAATTCGGGTTTGAAGAACAACAACATATACTCCATTATTACTTATGACAAAAATCATGTGTGCATGTCGACTCGCGGAGCTGGTTTGTTTTTAATCAATAAAACAACCCATAAAGTTATTGCCAATATTAACCAGGATAGCCACTCTCCACTGAGTGACAACGATGTACTTTGTTTGCTGAAAACCTCAGATAATATATTCTGGGCTGGTACAAGCTACGGACTTAACAAGCTCACCTTGAAAGGAAAGACAATAACGGTCAATCATTATAACGAAACAAATGGATTGCCCAACAATACCGTTCATGGAATACTGGAGGATAGCAATGGTACAATATGGATTAGTACCAATTTTGGTTTGTCAAAATTAAACCCTAAAACAAATCAAATTACAAATTACAATAATGGTTATGGGCTTCAAAGCAACGAATTTTCGGATGGCTCGTATTATAAAACGGCAAAAGGAGAACTGTTTTTTGGCGGAGTAAATGGTTTGAATCATTTTTTTACTTCCGAGTTTGAAGAACGTGATTTTATGCCCGAAGTGATAATTACCGATGTAAAAATTAATAACAGCACTTTTCCTCTTGCTGAACTCACTAAAACCGACCGAAAAGGAAAATATTTGTCTTTGAAATACAACCAAAATTTCTTTTCGATTGATTTTCAAGCTCTCGATTTTATAAATAATGCAAATTGCGAATACAGTTACATTCTCGAAGGATTTAACAACGATTGGGTCGCTTTAGGCTCGGCCAATACAGCCACTTTTACCAATGTGTCATCGGGTAATTATGTTCTGAAAATTAAAGCCACCAATGGAGATAAAGTTTGGAATAAGAAAGAATTTAGTCTGCGGATTAAAGTGGATAGGCCCTGGTGGGAGAGCTGGTACGCCTATTTTGTTTATCTCGTATTATTTAGTGGTATTTTTTATCTTATTTATTCCACAATCAAAAAAAGAATACAACTAAACCGCACAATCTTCGAGGAACGGGTGGCAAAAAAAGAGCAATTGGTTACTTACGAAGCCAAATTACGTTTTTTTACCAATATTGCACACGAGTTTTGCACACCACTTACGTTGATTTATGGTCCTTGCGAAAAACTGCTTGAAAGTGATATCACTGATACTACAACAAAGAAATACTTACATGTTATAAAAAATAATGCTGAACGCATGCAACGTCTTATCAATGACTTGATGGACTTCAGACGCGTAGAAACCGACAATAAAAGAACTATTTTTGAAGAAATTGATATTCTGGAATTAGCAAAATATATTACCGACAACTTTGTAGAATTTGCTGAGCAAAAGCAAATTGACTTTAAACTTACCTTTAAAAACAACAGTAATCTGTTTGTGTCGGATAGAGACGCATTGGAAAAAATTCTGTTTAATCTGGTTTCGAATGCCTACAAATATACCAACGAAAATGGTGTAATTGATATTGAAGTTGAAAATACCGACAAGGCCTTGACAATACGAGTAAGAAATACAGGACTTGGCATAAAACAAGAAGATATTGATAGTGTGTTTAACCGATTTCAGATTCTTGACAATTTTGAGCGGAATGTAAGTCAGGGCAAAATTCAACGTACAGGTATTGGATTAGCTCTAACCAAAAGCTTAGTAACATTATTGAATGGAAAAATAACAGTAGATAGTCGCGAAAACGATTACACGCTCTTTACTGTTGAGCTGCCTGTTCAAAAAAATGTGGAAATTCGCTCCAAACAAGAAATTCCTCTGTTTGTGAAGGCTCAAGAGATTTCTCCTCAGAGGGATACGAAACAGAAATCACTCATTCTAGTTATTGACGACGAAACAGAAATCAGAAATCTACTCCATGATATTCTTTCTCCTTTTTACGGAATTATTGAAGCAGCCGACGGAAATGAGGGTATTGAACAACTGAAACATCATCGCCCCGATTTAATTATTTCGGATGTTATAATGCCCAACATGAATGGTGTGGAATTATTGAATGAAATCAAGAAAAGTCGTCTCACATCCCATATCCCGGTGGTTTTTCTGAGTTCGAAGGCAACTATGGACGACCAGATTGCCAACTACGAAAGAGGATTGGAGTTCTTTATTGCTAAACCATTTAATCCTAAGCTATTGCTATCGGTTATTAACCAGATAATTAGCAACCGTGGTTCATTAAAGCAGTTTTATAACTCAAGTGTTTCAACTATCGAAGAGTTTAATAGTAATTTTGTGCATTCTGACGAAAAAAAATTCCTGGTTTCCATAGCCGACTTGATAAAAAACAACATGGAAAATGAACTATTAGGACCTGATTTTATTTGCGAAAAACTAAATATCACACGCATAATTCTTTATCGCCGTATAAAAGAGCTAATTAACTCAACACCAACCGATTTTATTCGTGAAGTACGACTAAAGGAAGCCGAAAGACTAATAAAAACCACCAAACTTACTATACAGGAAATTATGTACCAAACAGGATTTAATAATAAATCATATTTTTATACCATTTTCAAAACTGAATATGGCGTATCTCCAAACGAATATAGGAAAAACAAATAATAATTAAACTCACAGTAATTAAGTATTTCTAACTTGCTTTTTTCAAAAATGAAATTCAACACTTTAAGAACTATATTTTAAACAAAATATAGTTCCAATTCAAATTGATTAGTTCTATATTCTGTAACTATTAATACAACAAAGTCTTAATCTGCACGGGTACAGCATACTTGTTAATAATGAACATGATAAAAATTTGGTTTTTATTCTCAATGACAGCGAATTTCACACGGCTTTTGCATATTATATTTTTACAATTACTGGCAAATATGGCTACCACCACCTCAATAAATATATGCATAGTATTATAAATTGTAAAATGTAAACTATAAACTCCCCACCATTTTCCCACACCCGGCCCATTTCACAGCTTCGCCTTCGCCATCAGCGCCCACGGAACCAAATTCTACACCAATGGCTAATAATAAAGTGTCGTTATCGGTGAGGTATTCGGCAACACCTTCAAGTTGTACATACAGGGTTTGTTCGGGTAACATACGTTTCACAGGATACCATGCTGTTTGTACTTCACGTCGGTAGCCAAGTAGTTGTTGGTTGTCGGGTGCATAACTTTTGCAGGCCTCGTCGTACCGCACATTGGTGCATACCCCGAGTAAGGCGACAAAACGCATAAAAGGCAATTTGTTGGGTGATACCAAGTGTTCGGTGGGGTTAAAATCCGGAATGGTAATGATAGCACTTACTGCTTCGCGGTTAATTTGCCAAGTCGGATGCACCCTGATAACACGGCTAAATGGATTGGTTTTATTAAAATCGAAATCGGTGAGGAAGGTTCGGTTTTCGGTAACAAGCACATTTCGTTTTCCTTTTTCATTTTCGGTATCCATGCACTGAATTTTCTTACATACCGCATTAAATCCGCCCATTACATTGTAATCCGCCAAGCGCAATATTGGTTCTAATGCCCGCCGCATAGCGCTGGCTGCTTTTGTACAGCCACTCCACTCGGTGCCACTGTCGCGCAGTCCCTTGCAACTGTCACTATTTTTAATGGTGTTTTTACTTGGGCCGCCTTTGGTACGCATAATTACTTCTTCGCTGCCACGCATGGTGTACATCGATACGCCTTTCATTCCGCCTGTTACTTGTAGTATTCCTTTTACTCTTGCCATTTAGTCATTTACTATTTTTTCATTTACCATTTACCATTCAAAACACTTATTTGATATTTTGTCTTTCTTTACTCCCCTTTTGGGGTTAGGGTCTTATATTTGATTACAAAGATATATATAATTATGTTATAACTATGATATAACTCATTTTAATAATAGAGTAATATCATAGCTTTATATGAGTTATATCTATGCTTTATCTGAGTTATAATTAGTTTTGAACAAGTTTTTGACTTTCCACAATCATAAAATACAATTGAAATTGTTTATGGCAACAAATACTTCAGCATTGTAGGTAATCAATACAGTGGTGAGTTATACATGGCAAAACCCTCATTACTACAACAACTGCTTTATTATATCCTTTGGTATTAAAACATCACTCGTATTTCCTGATGGTTGTTGTTGTAAAAAATTGTTTTGGAATAATAATCATATCCTTCGCAAAAGGTAACTTTTCGGCTTTTGATTTAAATACATACAATAATCTGTCGTTATTCTCAATTATTGTCCACCTGCATTCACCCGCAAGTAAATATTTATTGTCCTACGACTGAGCAACTTTGTATAACTTGATTTTCTCGGTACTGGAAACATTTTAATATTTACTCTAATATTACTTTTCGTGTTATTACTTCACTTAATCCGCTAATTTTTAATAAATAAGTCTGCTTTGGCAACTGTGCAAAATCGAGAATTTTGTTGAATTTGCCAGGTTCGCAATCTAATGTATCATAAGCAATTTTATACTTTACACCATTTAGATTATAAAGTTCCAAGTGCAGTTTGGTAGGTTCGTTTAAAGTAAAATTCAATTCATATTGGCCTTTGTTTTTTGTTTGAAAAAAAACTACTTTTTCTTTTTGCGTAGCCAAATTTATCACTTTTGTTGGCGG
>CAMBSB010000274.1 GCA_945870155.1 Paludibacter jiangxiensis
GCAGCATTGGATGGTTTTAAGGAATTGGCAACAACCTCGTTGATGACTGGTACGTTTCAGTGTAGCGCTCGTGGAATTGAATTTTTGTATGGCGTGAAACTTCAGGATTTCAAGCTAAAGGATTGGCAAAAAGCCGATTCGTTGATACGAATTAGCTACGCCGATATGTTTACCTGGTACGAAACAGCAATGAAAAAAGCACATTTCACGGAATTGATACGTCCTGTACATCCAGAATTTTATTTGCAGCAACAATCGTCCGAAACGGCGAAACACGAACTTTCGTTCACACATACCATTTTGCGCATCGACCCATTTATGGACATGTGGAAGGCGGAAAGTAAACGCCGCGATAATTTAGCGAAAGTGGCTGGAGTTGAACCAACTAACGCACAAACATGGCGTGAATTTATTACGTTTTATCTCAATCTAGCGGCCAAAAATCATACCACTGGCATTAAATCACTGCAAGCATATCGTCGTAATTTAGACTTTAAAATCCGCAAAGATGAGGATGTGAAATTTCGAGGCGATTTAACTCCGGATGAAATTGTGGTTTTTCAGGATTGGATAATGAACGAATGTTGCCGACAAGCCAATGAACGTAAATGGGCGCATCAAATGCACGTTGGTACACACAATTTAAAATCGTCGAGTCCACTGCCTTTGGAAGCGTTAGGCGAAAGATATCCCAATATGAATATCGTGATGTTGCATTGCTGGCCATTTTTCAAGGAAGCTGCTTATTTAGCTAAAAACAAACCTAATTTTTACATCGATAATTGCTGGATGCCCATTTTGAGTCCTGCTTTTTTTAGTGAAGCATTGGATACTTACTTAAATTATGTGCCTTACCAAAAAATTATGTTGAGTCACGATGCCACCACTATCGAAATGGCTGTGGGTTCATCGCTTTTCACTCGTGAGATACTGGAAGAGAAATTACTGAAACAAAAATCAATGCTAAAACTTAGCCAATCGCAATTGCGCGAAGCAGCATTGGATATGTTGCAAAACAATGCAGTAAGGTTGTATGGAATAGGCGAAATAGCAAAATGAATCACAAATTTAAAAGATATATAATAATCAAAAATGAAAACCTTAGATTATCAAAAAACACTTTGGAATATTAGTTTCATTCTTATTGGATTTATATTTTTAAATCATTTTTTTTGCACAATAACATTTCTAACGAATGCAATATTTTTGCCATTTGTTTTTCCATTATCATTATTGGCTATTATATTCATTAGTATCTACTTTGGAAAAAGGAATGAATTTGACTTAAAAAATCAATTTTATTCAATAACATTTAGCTTAATAATTATTTTTATATCGTTATTGTTTTCGTCTTTATTATTTGATTTTTCTTGGGATGGGCAATGGTATCATCAAGCTGCAATTTATAATATCAAAGACGGTTGGAATCCATTTTTTGAACCCATAAGAAAATTTAATGAAAATAATGATATATCAATTATTCATTTTCCTAAAGGTCCATGGTATTTTGCAGCATCTGTATATAGTACATTTGGTGATTTCGAAGCTGGTAAGACAATAAATTTCATAGTAATTGCAGCCGCATTTACAGTTTTATTATCGTCATTAAGTGAGTTTGGGTTTTCACTATTAAAGTCTTTAATTATAAGTTCTTTATTTGTTTTAAATCCTGTAGTTTGGAGTGAAGTGACTACATTTCTTGTTGATGGTTTGTTGATTTTATATCTAACAATATATCTTGCCACACTTTGTTCATGGGTTAAAAAACCACAGACACTATCAGTTATTATAGGTATGATGGCATCTATTTGTCTTATTAATTCAAAATTTACTGGTTTGGTTTTTTTCTGTGTATTCGCCACATTTGCATTTATATATTTTTTAATAGCCAAAAAAGAGTATTTGTTCAAATTTATAGGGATACATGCATTTACGTTAATATTGGGCGTATGTGCTTTTGGCTTTAATCCCTATGTAACAAATACAATTGAACGTGGTAATCCGCTTTATCCCATTATGGGGTCAGCAAAATATCCAAGTTGTTTTGCACAAGGATTTGATGCCAATGAAGTTTATGAAACACCGCAAAATATGCAAGGAAAAAGTTTGTATACACGCTTCTTTTTTGCACATTTTGGACGTCCGGGAAATGCACCCTATAATAACGAAAATAAAGCTGAACTTATTTGGCCGTTTACATCTAATGTATCAGACTGGAAAGCATATACTTTTCATGAAACAAGAGTAAGTGGATTTGGTCCATTTTTTAGTGGAATTTTAATAATTAGCTTTGTTTTAATGCTTTGGATTATAGCATCCAATAAAAAATCACTTAAAGTCCTTTCTTTGCTACTCTTAGGAATTATTAGTTCATTGTTAATTAGTAAACATTTTTGGTGGCCAAGATTTGCACCACAAATTTGGTTAATACCATTATTACCAATTATTTTTTCACTATGGTATGATAATTCAAAAATTCGCTTAATTTATACTTGGATTTTGATTTCTTTTGTTTTAGTAAACGGACTCATTGTAATGACAGTCCACTTGAATTGGGAAATAAAATCATCAATTAATCTAAAAAAACAACTGACAGAAATTAACCACGAAAAAAAGATTATATACGTAAACTCTGGTTGGTTTGAAAAATCAACAAATGAGAGACTGAATAAATGGGGTATTAATTACAAAAACATGCCTGCTGATAGTATTTTTAAAAAGAACCCTCAAATTTTAACAAGTGTTGTTGAAGGCTATCCGGGAGCAGTAATATTTAGTAAAATAAATTAATTTGTTCGATAATGAAAAGAGTAGTATTAATTATCATTTTCCTGTCTTTTTTGACCATCTTAGTTTCTGGTCAAAAAAGCACCATTCTATTGCCTACATCGCCACAACGTTTTCCGCAAATTAAAGCCAAGTTAACTGGGCAAAAAACCAACTTTTCGCCCGACCCGTTGGTGGATTATCGATGGAAAACAACGCAGGCAACCGACGATTTGGAAGTGTATGCGTTATCGCCAATAGCAATTACAAGTGATAAACAAGGAACTGCCAAGTGGAATAATAAGTCGTTTTCAAAAATTAAAATCACTGGCGAATGCAATCTCATGTTCGATTTTGGGCAAGTTTCTGCTGGCTGGCTCGAATTTGACAGCGATGATTTTGAGGGCGAAGTGGAAATGAGTATCAGCGAATACAATCAGCCTGCAGTAACTAACTGGATGGTAAAACATTCGAAAAAAACGACAGTACCAGTCAAAATTGGGAATACCTATCGCCTCGAACTGAATGATGAATTGTACGAAGGCGTGCGTTTTGGTTGGATTCATATCCGGAAATTCACCAAACCATTTACCCTGAAAAATGTGCGTTTGGTTTGTCTGATAAAACCTACGAATTACGAGGGAAGTTTTAGTTGCAGCAACGCCACTTTGAACAAAATTTGGTATACCGGAGCTTACACTGTGAAACTGAATTTTCTGAAAGATTATTTTGGTGCCATTCTCATGGATAGAGGCGACCGCTATTCGTGGACCGGCGATGCGCACATATCGCAATACGTTTCGTTGTTGGCTTTCGGAAATGCCGATTTCGTAAAAAGCAACTTGGTGCGAACCGCCAAAGATGCCAACGGAATTGCCAGCTACTCGCTGTATTGGGTGCAAAGTTTGATAGATTATTATAATTATACAAACGATAAAGTATTGTTTAATAGCTACATAGAAAATGCTTGTGGAAAATTAGACACGGCTTATATGAATTTTGGCAAAAACCCAACACTAGGTTTTTACGGTTGGGACGAACGCTTGGGAGCAGGTTTCGAAACCCCCAATTGTGACGAGAATCAAATGGCTTATAAAATGCTGACCATTGGTACTTGGCGTGCATTTAGTGAAGCGTTGCGAACGCTCGAGAAGTTCGAAATTGCTGCTAAATACAGCAATTTTGCCAACGAAAAAAGTGAATCGTTGCGTGCTAACCAACAATGGTTTTCACTCCTGGGAATTCATGCGGCAGCTGATGCTGTAAATGCCGGAATGCCAACACGTAAGGAGCAAAATGCAATTTGGAAAAATACGTTTTCGGAACGGTTACATCGTATCTCTTTTTCGCCTTTTAATGAATATTTTATCATAAAAGCAATGGCTGGAATGAATAAATATTCCGAAGCGCTGACCACTATCGACGATTGTTGGGGTGGTCAAATTCGCAATGGTGCCACAACTACCTACGAGATTTATCATCCTTCGTGGAATACAGCACAACCACCATTGAGCCCACCGGTGAATATGCAATTTGGGTTTACCAGTTTAACGCATCCTTGGAGTGCTGGTGCCACACGTTGGTTATCGGAAGAAATATTAGGCATAAAACCAAGTTCTCCGGGTTTCCAAACGTTTATTTTTAAGCCACATCTTTCGGCTGAAGTCAGTTGGGTGAATGGAAAAGTGCCTACAACTTTTGGAAATATTTCTGCATCTTTCGACCTAAAAAAAGGAAAAGGATATATTGAAATTCCTGTCGGAACTACAGCCACCATTGCTATTCCAAAAGCAGGAATGAAAATATTGGAAGTAAAAATCAATAAAAATTCAGTTTCTATTTCAAAACAAGAAGACGATTTTTTGTATATTGAAAATATTCAAAATGGGAAACACACATTGTCAGTAGAATACGAAGGAATGCCGACCTTAGTCCAACCAGAAAAATTAGTATATAAATACAATAATAATGTAGTGCAAGATTCCATCACTTCGGGCAATTGGGTTGGTAAATATGGAAAAAACGGTTACCTCTTGTGCGATTTCGACGGAAAGAATGTCCACCGCTCTAAATTGCCTGACTTTTTGGAGAAAATTGAAGTGAAATGTGCCGAAAATTTCAGGGATTGGGGCACCGGAATTACCACAGTAGATGCTTCCGATAATCGGGCAATCTATTCTGATATTGCAGCAGAACAAAAGCGAAGTATCGGTATTTTGAACGCCATTACTACCACCGTTGAAATCAGTTGTAAAACTCAGAATGAGTATAAACTTTCGCTTTATTTTACCGAT
>CAMBSB010000275.1 GCA_945870155.1 Paludibacter jiangxiensis
GTGCGCCTCCATATTCTTTGTCGGCAACTTTATCTATTGCTTTTAACACGCTTATGGGGCTTGCAATACCACTAGGCAACAAATCGGATATGGGATGATTGCTTATATCAACGAGGGTATTCATGGCTGCTGAACCATAGGTATCCCAATTGTTCGTGCGGGCAGGCAAATTGTCGGCATAAGGGTTGGCTGTTCCGGCAGCGTTTCCATAATTATTGTCTGATGGAGGGTCAAAATCGAGCGAGTTGACGGTTGCATTTGTATTCTCAAATCCTAATGGGTCTATTCCATTAACAGGATTATTTCCAGCATAAAGGTATGGGTTTGTTCCCGTAATCATGCCCATGGGGTCGCGCTGAATATATCGTCCTGAAACAGTGTGATAAACACGAGCGCCGGTGAGTATAAAGTTGTTGCTTAGCTTAATAGCTCCAAAGGCTCCCAAAAACGTGAAACGGTTTGGTTCTGTTTCTGTTTGACCTAATATTTCGCCTGACGCACTATATACGTACGCATGGGTAACTGTTCCATTGGCGGATGTAATGGCAAGAATGTGCCCCAGGCGATTGCTGTGATAGAAGCTTGGAAGGTTTTGACTATTTTGCATAGCAATAAGTCTTTTGCCCTTGTATATGTAGCTTTTAAGTACATTTCCGGCGGCATCGGTTTCAAAAAGCAATCGTCCCTTGTGATCGTAATACATTTTTTGCGTAGCTCCCTGATTTACAAAAATTCGCGGATGAAGCATGCCATCGTAGGTAAACTGATACGTTTGGTTATCGGCCTCTAACGAACTAACCCGATTGTTGGCATTGTAACTGGCCGAAAGTAGTTGAGTTCCGCTTTTGCTGGCCGTGGTCATATTTCCGTCGGCATCGTAAACAAAACTATATCCATCGAATGTCGTTGTTAGTTGATTTAATTTATTGGTAACTGCTCCCAGAATTTGTTGTGGTAATACGCCCGATTCAACTGCATTTTTCGTAGTGAGTCCTGTGGTTACACCAGCCAATATCGTAATAGTTTCGCCGGCAAAATTGTTGTTGTTTAATTTATGATCAATATTTGTTGGAAGGTTATCGTTGTTGTAGGTGTAGCTGGTAGTTGTATTGTTGCTGCGCGTTTCGGAAAGCATGTATCCGGCAGCATTGTACGTAAAGTCAACAAAATGAGTGCCCCAACTAACTTTATTAATCCTGTTCAACGCATTGCACTGATTTGTAACGGTCAGTCCATTGGGATAAATAGTGGTTAACAGGTTTCCATTTGGATCATAAGTAAAGCTAACCACGATACTATTCGGATAGGTGATTTTTGTTACAAAACCAGCTGCATTTCTCTCATACTCAGTAGTTCCGTCAGCATCGGTAAAGGATGCCAGCAAACCATTGGAATTGTAATTATACGACGCAACCGAGTTGCCAAGTGCTTTTTTCTCGCTCACCAAACCTATACTATTATAAATTAACTCGCTTTTTTGTCCTCTGGCATTAGTTGTAGAAATAAGCTTGTTGCTCAGGTCGTATTCAAGTTGCACTTTAGCTCCTAAAGCATCAATAATTTCAGACTTTTTGCCATTCTCGTTGTATCTGAATTGCGTTGCATTTCCTTTTTTATCGGTAATACGTATGGGACTCCCCGAGTTATTGTAATCGAACAGCACATCGCCTTCTTCATCCGAAATGGTAGTTATTTGACCTCGCTGATTATATTTCAGACTGGTTTTCATGCCGTATTTATTGGTGAAGCCCGAAATATATCCTTCGCTATCGTAGTCGGTGGTATAACTCCATCCCTCGGCATAATGATAGGCAAGTATGCGGTTGGTTGCATCGCGGGTAACGGATATGGTTTTGCCATTTTCGTCGGTAATACCTGTTTGAGTGCAACAGTCGTAATTCATTGTTTTTGAATTGCCATCGGGCAAATTAATTTTCTTTAGCCTGCCATTTCCATCGTATTCCATTCCATAGCTGTTCCCTTTGAAGTCGTTGCGGGAAATGGGCATAAAACCTGTAGCATTGTATTGAATGGTAGTGGTTTGATTCAAGGGATTGGTGTAGGATGTAATATTCCCGAAATTATCCCTGAGGAAGGTATGATTTCCTCCGTCGGGACTGGTAAAACCGGATAGAGCTCCGTTCGAATCGTAAGCAACGGATGTGATTCTGTTTCCGGGGAAGGCAATGGATGTCAGCTGATTTTTTTGATTATATGTTTTCGTAAAAATGGTGTCAGCAGGTAGTTTTATTTCGCGTGTCAGATTGTTTGACCCATCGTATTGATAGATGTAATTGGTATTGTTTCTGGTTTTCCTGGCTATAAGATTGTTGTTGGCATTGTAGGTGAATGTTACTTTCGAACCATCGTAATACACTAACGAGTCAATTTGACCCTGTTTATTGTAGAAAATATTCTTTTCCTCGCCCGAACCATTTGTAGAAGCTGTAACCAAGCCGTTTGTAATCGTATAAGTGTTCATTTTGCTGCCCGGAAAGAAGGCGCTGACCAATGTTGTGGAATCGTTGATAAACGAGGATTCGTAAACAATTCTTCTGTTTTCCGGATCAACAACCGCCGACAACATTCCCAGGGTATCGTCTGTGTAGTTGTACTCAAATGCGGTGGTTTTTCCAGCAATATTTACCGACGAAACATCTTCCGAACCGTTGTAACTGTATATCGTTTCTACATTATCGAAATCGGAAGCCGAAACCAGCAAGTTATTGTTGTAGATAAAACGAGCTTTTCGTCCATCGGGTGAAGCTATTGAATCGCAATGACCGTTGGAGTTAAAAAAAGCATAGTGACGATTTGAAGCATCAGTAATGCTACTAATCAGCCCTTGGGCATCATGTGCAATGGTTGTTTTATTGTTGTACGAATCTGCTATTTCTTTTAGTACAAAAACGGAGTCGTTTACTTGATTAAATTGCTGTTTTTCACCACTTTTAATCTTTGTCATTATCCAATGAACTCCATCCCAATAGAGTTGCAAATTTGCATTATTCAAGCACGGTAATGTAAATGGGTTTGTGTCGGACGGAATAGCCACGTTGTTCGAAAATACGAAATTCGCCCCAGTGCCTGTTGATAAAATAACTGAGCTTGTTCTTTTGGTAAGAGAGGATTCATAGTCAAATCTCCATCTTTTCCCAAAAGCTCCATCATTCGTTACCGATTTATTCAGGTAATTCATAGCCAGTTGCACTTCCGGACCTTTGCCTTGTTTGCGAAATAGCACATCGCGCATAAAAAGTTTCAGGTTAGCCAAATTTGCCGACCAGGAAGGCATTCCCATGTAGCTGCAACTGCCGGGCTGACTATTGCCAAACAATCCTCCACCATTACTTCCCGAATAATCCGATAGAAAATCTTTGATCTCCGAATTGTAAATACCATCAATATCGGCACCCGATTGCGCAAGGAGTTCTTCCATAGCTTCGGCTCCAATTAAATTCAATAAATTCTTAAATTCTTCTGGTGAGCCAGGAAATTTCTTATTGTATTCGGTGCGCGATATACTTACAAAATAGTTTTTTGCTTCCGAAAGATTTCTTCTGCAAAAACCAAGAGAAGAGGCGGCATACACATAATTTCCATCTATAACTATTCCGTTCCAACTTACAGCCCCAATAACAACATCGTCGAAATAGTACCAGCTTTTACCTTTATCTACCGAGTAATGAATGCTCGATGAGTTGGTATAAGCACCATCAACCGTAAAAAGATATGGTTCCCGATAAGCTGTGGGAGTAGGAAATAGAGTACCTTCTTTTACATACTTACTATAAAAGCTTGAATAAGCGTATCTGTTGGCAATGTACTGTTCCCAAGCACCATTTTTGAAAATATACGTTTTTGATTCAGAGCTTCCATCTATTAAAAACAAATACAAATCCGGACCTGCTTGCGAAAGGATACCTGAACTATATTCGCTTTGATTCGCTTCTGTTATAGGCAAACCGTTGTTTATTTTTGTCCAAGTGTTTCCATCATTATCCGAAGAAAAAACTCCCACTCTTCCCACAAACACATACAGTATTCCATTATGAAGTGTCATGTTTCCATAGCTTCGTCCAAAATTGAAAGAGCTGGTTCCTACATCCATTGTCATAGGTTGAAAACTGTCGCCGCCATTGGTAGAGCGATAAACAGGACTTGTAATTCCCGGATTTTTTTGAATGGTAATAAATATCGATGTGTCAGTCATAAATGCAGAACTTGCACCATTATTAAAAGTCCCAACCATTTTTTTCCAAGTTCCTCCTTTATTTGTCGAGAGGTAGAATCCTCTTTCAGTTGGTCTATCGGCATATACCATCAATTTGTTTTTGTACGCTGAGATGGTGTATAACTCATTGAAATAAGAATTTGACTGCCAGGTATATCCTTTGTCAACCGACGACACCAAAAGGTTTTGTAAAACAGTACCTTGCTGAATGCGTTGTATGCCAAACCAAGTGTTATCAATTACTACAATGTTTTTAATGTCAGCACTTTGGTTTACAATTTCCCAGCCAGTGGATAATGCCGGCGTGCTTAAACCAATCAAAAAGAATAATAATGCAATGGTCGAAGTTTTCATATTCAATTAATATTTAAGTGCCTATTGCAACTATTTGTTATTATTTTGATTCTAATTCTACTTTGACATATTGGCTTTTTCGCTGACGAAGTATTGCTAAATAAAACCTATGTTATATTACAGATTCCAAATCAGTGCAGTCCGGTTAAATGACAAAAATTTTATATGACTAATATCATGCTGCTCTGCAGCTTTATACAATCCATGTAATTACCTGACTACAAATATTTTGCTGCGGTTCGACTAAGCTCACCGAAATCTCTGCAGCTTTCTCAAGCGGCAGCGCCGCCCAAATATTTGTAGAAATGTCCGTACGGGAATTAATCCCGATTTTTCA
>CAMBSB010000276.1 GCA_945870155.1 Paludibacter jiangxiensis
GAAACAAATTTTGGTGCTGTATTTAAAACCTGGCTGAAAATAGAGTTAGAAGGCGAATATGATTTTGCATTAACTTCGGACGATGGCTCCTCGTTGCATATAAATGATACAGAAATTATTGACAACGATGGCTTTCATGCAGCGGAAACAAAAATTGCTAAGGTGTATCTCATAAAAGGATATTATTGCTTACAAACAAAATTTTTTCAGGGTGGAAAAGAATTCAAATTCAAGTTCGAAATAAAAAACCCTAATTCAATAAATTTTCAACCCTTAGTTCCCGAAAAGTTATTTTTAACAGCCGAATGATTGTCAGCGACATGATTTTCATGTCGCTGAATTTTAGCACATTAACATCATTCACTTTCGCTGTCTTAAAGCAGTTATTCGTGTAATTTCACGCAACTTTCTCTTTCAATAACAATTGAGCCAAAATAAGTAGTTTTTGAATTGAATTCAGGACTTTGTTTGTAAGCGATACTCTACTTTTGCTGCGTTAATTTGAGTTTAAACTCCAAAAAATAAATGTTATGAAAAAAAATTACTTACTACTGCTGATTGCAATATTTCAAATTTTACCACAGAATGCCCAAACGCTTCGTAGCGATCTGAATTCGGCTTCCAATTTACTTTCAAGCCCTAAAACCATACAGGTTGCAGGCAATGGAAGCGATGTATATGAAAAATCTGATTTCAACCCATCAGGAAATTACACCATCGAAGTAAAAGCGAAAGTAAACAGCACCTCAAACCGAGGTATTGACGTACTTGCAACCGATGCAACAGGATCTGGATTCCGAACAGCAATTCATCCTACTGCACTAAAAAATTACAGTTCATTCTTTTTGCCATCAACGATTCACTCTTCTGATAACAGTCAATTGACAACTTATCGTTACGTTATGAACGGAACATCGTTGAATATTTATAAGGATAACGATCCCGCACCAATAAACTTAACACCGATAACAAAAACAACGGTTTCAAAATCTGTATTTGCAGAAGATTTTGATTACGGATTTAATTCAAGTTGGATAAAAACCGGAGACATTACAGTTACCCCGGTAACAAGTATTGTGTATTATTCAGATGCTTCAACTTCTGTTACCGCTGAAACTGGAATTTCAGCCCTAAAAGTTGAAACAGGTGGTACAGCGGGCACGTATAAATTAAATATCCCGATTTCATCTTCCGGTGGGCAATATCGACTCACTTTTAAATCATTTCCTTATGTAAAAGCGGCTGATGCTGCCTTGTTTGGTGTAAAAAACTTTTATATCAAGGTATATAATGGTAACGATGGGACAACATTAATTGGTTCTTCTCTGATTAATGGGCATACCGGTGGCGCAGGAAACAATCCTGGTTGGAGTACAAGTACAATAAATTTGCCAATACCTTCGGGCTGTACAAGTTTGGTATTAGCATTTGAGCGAGCAAATACCTGCATTTTATATCTTGATAATTTTGAACTAATAAAAATGGCTGAAACAGGAAATTTCGACCTTTATGCACCTGCCCATGATCAGGTTGCAAAAACTGGAATATACGATGATTCAAATTTATTAAAAAATCTTATACCAGGATTTGAAAGTTATGCTCATTTAGATAAAACCACATTTTCCGGTGCAACAAGCGGAGCTTCAACTACTATATCAAATTGGGTTTCGAACAAAACGAGTGCAACTGCTTCCACTATGATCGAGGTAAGAAGTATTGCTACATCAAATTTAACCAATGGAAAAACTCAACTGGAAAATGACAAATATGCAGTAATTAATCTTAATAATACAACAGCAGGTACTCACTATATATCGATGGAATTACCTGCAGGCACAATCAAACCAGACAAAACATATAGATTAAGATTCGGGTATGGCTGGTATAATGCAGGAGTCACTTGGAAAAATATTGATTTTTATTTTACCAAAAATCCAGATGGTACAGGAACTGATTTGTTAGGGGGATTAAAAACCCTTGGGTTAAACGACAAGCAATCTATTTTGAATTCTGCTGTTGACTATAATTTTACTTCACCATCAAATGTATCACTTACCGACAATTATTATTTGGTTTTTAAAAGGAATAGTTCGGGGGGTATGAATATTACGCTTGATAAAATGTATCTTACTGAGAGTACTCCATCGCCACTTAATACGCTCACTGTTGGAAAAAATTATTACCACGGTGCGGGTGATATGGAGATTACAAGCATTAAGTACACCGATGGTGCTTACGAACCAATACCTGTTGCTTTATCTGTAACCTCCAATTCCAATATATCAGCCATAACAGCAAGCGACGCAAGGAATTTAACAATATCAGGATCAGATGTCAAACTCACCATTGATGAAGCTAATAAAACGCTAAACAGCCTTACGGTAGAAGCAGGCGCAAAGGTAGATGTAGCTAATCCCCTTTCTGTAAGTGGCGATTTGGTATTAAAAGCCGGCAAAAACTCAGCACCATCGATAAAGGTGGCAAGTGCAATAACTGTTAGCGGAAATCTGCGTGTTGAAAAAACTATCGACAATACAAAATGGTATTTTATATCCTTCCCCTGCAATGTAGCTGTAAATGAAATTACAAAGGCTTCGGGAAGTGGTACGATGAATCTTGGTACCAATTGGTGGATAAAATATTACGATGGCGCATTGCGTGGTGAAAACGGGAAAGGAGCCAATTGGAAAAACGTGTTGGCAGGCGATATTCTCTATGCCAACAAAGGTTATATAATTGGGTTGAACAATAGTTTAACAGGCGATTATGTTCTTTCGTTCCCGCTCAGTAAGAATCTTGTAAACGCAGCCGAAACGCTAAAGAATATTCCGGTAGCAGCCAATACGGGTGCCGCGTCTGTAAATAATCATGGTTGGAATCTTATTGGTCAGCCTTATTTAAGTGCATTTAAAGGGTCAAACACCAGTGGAACATTCAATATTTATCTTTTCGATGGCAGCACTTATATTCCTTATGAGCAATCAACTGTGCCCGATATAAATTCATTTACAGGCTATTTTGTGCAGGCAAATAATGATCTTGTTACCAACGGAATTAACTTTGCCCTTGCCGGTCGCCAGGCTGTTCGGTCAGTGCAATTAGTTGAAGAACCAGCTCGTATTGAACTTCGTCTAACAAATGCAAGTGGTACTGATTACGCGCTTGTAAAACTTGATGACACAAAAACATCAGCATATGAAATTGGTTACGACCTCGAAAAATGGATAACCATCGAAACAGATAAACCTCAGTTATATACGCGCATCGAAAGTCAGGATTTGGCATTCAACGTTTTGCCTGCTTCGGAGGTAAATAATCTTACATTAGGCTATTATACCAAAAATGCAGGTATACAAACCTTATCATCGGTAATAAATTCGAATACAGATATAAGCGAATTGCAACTTATCGACAAAACCGAAGGAAAAACGATAAATCTTTTGAACCAAAACTACACATTCGATTCCGAGGTAGGTACCATTAACAATCGATTTAGTTTACAAATCCGTAAAGTTACTACAGGTACCACTTTCTCTTCTACCGATAAAGGAGCATTTTTGTACATTAAAGATAAAATAATGGCAATAAACAACTTAAATACACCAACAAATGTACAAGTGTTTGACATTTCAGGAAAGCTGATAGTGACAACAATTTGTTCCGACACTAAAAATTCCATCACTTTGCCTTCGAAAGGTGTATACACTGTTCGATGGTTTGAAAATGGAAAAATAAAAAATTCTAAAGTAGTAGTATTATAAATATTTTAAGCTAAAAAAATATGAACACAATTAAGAATAAAAACAAATACACATCACCCGCTATAAGCTGTATAGCACTTGATAATGAAATATCACTTATTCTTGTTTCAGGAGACCCTGAAGAGCCAGGTGCTTCGAACCAGTTAAAAGCTCCTGAATACTTTAGTATCAATCACTTCCCTACTGTCTAGTTTCTTTTGTATATATAAATTTAATACGTATGATAAAATTGAAAATTTTGATGCTTATTCTGCTTACAACCTTTGCTGTAAATGCACAAAACATGGCAATAAAAGGAAAAGTAGTGGATAAGTCGAACGAGCCTTTACCCGGTGTCTCCGTTGTTATTAAAGGAGCAAATATCGGAACTGTAACCGACATTAACGGTGTTTTTTCGATTAAACTACCTTCTGGAAATCCTACTTTACGTTTTAGTTATATTGGTTTTCAGCCTGTAGAAACCAAATACAAAGGCAAGGGCGACATGCGCATTATGTTGGAAGATGACAATCTTACATTATCCGAAGTGCAAGTGGTAGCTTATGGTCAACAAAAAAAGATGACTGTTACCGGTGCTGTTTCGTCAATAGGTAGTGCCGAATTGCTAAAAGTACCGGTGGCTAACCTTGGAAATGCTTTGGTTGGTCAGGTATCCGGTATTTCGGGCGTACAATATTCTGGTCAGCCCGGAGCAGACAATCCCGAAATATATGTGCGTGGTATTGGAACTCTTTCGAGTACAAATGCAGCACCTTTGATGCTTGTCGACGGTGTAGAACGTTCGTTTTTTCAAATGGATCCAAACGAAGTCGAAAACATAACTGTATTGAAAGATGCATCAGCCACAGCCGTATTTGGAGTGCGAGGAGCCAATGGGGTTATACTTGTTACTACTAAGCGTGGGGTTGAAGGCGCAGCAACAATAAATGTAACTTCATCTTTTGGGATACAAAATCCTACACGTATAATTGATCGTGCCGATAGTTATCATTATGCGTTGTATAGCAACGAAGCGAATGATAATGATGGAAATCCACGTAAATTTTCCGACGAATCTGTTGAGGCATTTCGAACAAATTCAAATCCACTAATTTATCCAAATGTGGAT
>CAMBSB010000277.1 GCA_945870155.1 Paludibacter jiangxiensis
GCTCGACTCACTTTCATTTCGCATTTTACAACCCAAAATAATTATTGGCTTTGAGCATTTTAATTTTGTAGACAACAACAGCATTGTATTCAATACCGAGGATGGTTTTAGTTGGATCAATATTTCAAAAAAACCGGAGACTAAATCTAATTTTAAAGTATTAATTAATGCGGTTGTAGCATCGAGCGATAATTTTTCAGAAAATGAAGCACGTAATCTACATGCCAATCCGGCTAAAAAAGCCACCTTGCCAAAAAGTCAAAATTCATTATATTTCGAATTTATTGCTCCCGAATACCGCAATGAGGGTTTGGTGGAATACAGTTATATGCTCGAAAATTATGACAAAACATGGTCGGAATTTAGTGCTCAAAACACCAAAGAATACAACAAGTTACCACGTGGGAAATATGTATTTAAAGTTCGCGCACGCTGCTTACTCGAAAAAGATATAGCTTATTGCAATTACGAATTTACAATTGCACCAGCATGGTACGAATCAACATTTGCTTTTATAATTTATGTAATCCTCTTCTTACTTGCCATAGGCGGCATTGTGGTTTGGGTCAATCACAAATCAACCAAAGGTGCCCGCGAAATGGAAAAAATCAAAGAAAAGGAAATTCAGGAACAAAAGAAAGTCTTTGAGGCTGAAAATCAGGCTAAAAAACGCGAAATTAAAGAGCTTAAAAACCAGCAATTACAATATGAATTGCGGCACAAAGCGCAGGAATTAGCCAGCTCTACCATGAACCTGATACGTAAAAACGAAATGCTGACTGACATAATGGGAAATATAAGCAAAGCATCCGAAGAAATAAAAAAGAATGGTGATGTGAATGCTGTGCTTACCCGCTTGGGTAAAATGGAACGAAACATTAAACAAAATATTGAGCAGGATAAAAACTGGAAACGTTTTGAGGAAAACTTTGACCTGGTTTACGAAAACTATTTAAAACGACTTGGCGATAATTATCCGGAACTGAATATGAGCGATAAAAAGATTTGTGCCTATATTAAAATGGACCTTTCATCCAAAGATATGGCACCACTGCTTAATATGTCGGTGCGAAGTATCGAAACAAATCGCTACCGCATACGGCAAAAACTACAACTTGGCAGAGAAGTGAACTTATCGGACTTTTTGCAAAAATTCTAAACCCGAAGTTTAGTCTGAATAACAATAATTATGGCCTGCTTAAAAACAATTAACACATCAATAGTCTGTTATATAATACTATAAATGAAGATGTTTATGCAATGATTTGTGTATTCTTAGTTAGAAAACTATGCACCTAAACTATTATTTTTAATAGTTACCACATAAGGACACAAAAGGATAATATTTAATATGATATTATTTTTTACGTTCACAAATGATATTGAATATATTACTAAAAATGAATCAATTAAGGCCAAAAAAGAATTAAACCTAACGGTTTTATGTATAAACTTTTGTGTTTCTTTTGTGTCCTTTTGTGGTTTAATAGTTTTACCTTAGTTTATCAGCAAGCCCTAATTAGAAGTTTAAAGCGATAAATATCAAGCTTATAGGCTTGATATTTATCGCTTTTTAATCCATTTCCTTATCCAAATCATTTATTCGGGCTTGCAGAATTTTATATTGTGCTTGCAAGTTTAAGTACGAAATTTGCAATTGCTGCCGTTCTTCATCCTTTAATTTGATGTTCGAAATAACTCGGTGTGCATAGTTATTTAAAATTTCCAGGGCATCAACTAATTCTTGTTTTTGAACATTAAGCTTTTCAATTTCTTCATCCAATGTGCTTTTGCTTTTCGATTTTTCACTTAGTTCTAAATCGTGCGATTTCAACTTTATTATCACTTTCGAAGCATAATCATTCAATATATCGAGTGCTTGTTCCAATTCTTCTTTTTTGGTTATTTGACCGGAAATTTCATTTTTCAACGAAATAATCTTTTCAACATCTTTCCAATCGTCAACTTCTGTATTCAATGAGTTTCTGATTACAGCAATGCTTGTTTTTATTTCATCATACCTTAGCAAATAGGCTTCAAAACGAATCTTGTATTTGCTAATTTTATTTTCTATTTCGCTTAATTCTTCATTCGCATTATTTGTTAAAATCAAACGATTTATTGTCAGGTTTTGTCTCGATATTTTTATAAGTAGCAATATAAGTAAAATCAATAATAGGACAAATAAAATAGCCAATCCGGGATATATAACATGCTCATATCCTGCAATATGAGTATGTATTGATTGAAATATATTTTTTATTATCGACATTAATATTGAGTTTTCAGTGAATAAAAAATATTGTAAATTATTTGTTTCCTTAACTGCTTGCTTTAAATAAAAATAGCTCTCAAGTTTTATGAATTTTCAGCTAATAAATAAATTCAAAAGTACAAATAAATTAATTTTTGCTGTAAAAATCAAACAGTATTATTTTAAATTTTACTATCTTATTTTTAGTCAGTTTATTTATGAAAGCCCAAAAATACAAATTTTATTTTTAATTTTTACCTTTATATTGAAATTAATTAAATATATGTCCTTAAAAAAATCAAAAACGAAATTATTTAAGATAGTAAATTTTTATTTTAGGTGAGATAATTAACTAAATAGTGCGTGTGATCATATATAAATTCAAGTGTTTTTTTTCTTTATAAACAACATAAATATTCTACATCAATAATCTTAAGGTGGATTCCTGAATTATAATTGAAGGAATTTCTATGAGAATAACAGACAAGTAAACATAAATATTAATACAACTCAGCCCCGAATAACTATCAGGGCTGCATTCCATACTAATATTAAAGAAAATAAAAAGCAACATTGTAAAATATCAACAACTTCTATTCAAATTTACCCCTTTAGTTTTTCACAATTTTGTAGGTTTTAATGCCGTTTTTGTTTGTTATAGATATGTTATAAATTCCGGATTTGCTGTTCTTCAAATTTACAGTTGTCAATCCAAATAAACCTGTATTTTGATAGATAATTCTACCTGTAATGTCATGAATTTGAAACAGATATCTTGCAATTGCTTGTTGAGGTTTTGTTGAGTTTAAAAATGAAAATATTCATACGATAATATATTATACTGGTTTTTATGTGATTTTTATCAAAAACAAAAAGAATGCCTGAAATTTTCAATTTCCAAACATTCTTTCTAACCTTGAAAAACTAATCATCAGAGTAAATAAAATGAATTCAACTAAATCAAAAACAAATCTCCCCAAAAAACTCCGGACGATGAAAATCGGGCATTTCAGTAGCAATATGATTCCAGCTTAGGTAATGAGGTACAGAAGTACCATCGCCACATTTATAGAAATTGGCACGTAGTGTTTCAGGGAGGTTATTGAGGTCAATTCCCACCACTTCAAAAGGAATTTCGACTGTAAGCTCCCATTCGAAATGACCTGTTTTCTCGTTGAACGGTTGGTTACCAAATGAGGCAAATCGTTTGATGGATTTCATCTTCAACTCTGAGAGTGGTTGTATATCCAGTTCACGCCCTTTCCGCTTCGTGGCTAAACAAGTACCTATACAGTTAAACTCAAAATTATAGTAATGCTCTTGTTCAGGCAGCTTACAGAAAAACTCCACACAACTGTCTTCCCATACGGCTTGTTGGTCGGTAGAATAAAGTGCCCGAACATTCTTTTCAATAACGCTGAAATGTATAAACAGGCTCTTAGCGGAATGGGCTATCTTAAACCTACAAACAGGTTTGTAAGGAAACAGCGTTGGCCAGTTAAGCATATCCATGTATTCATATACCTGATTGCGTCTGAAATACACAGCAGCATCTTTAATAGCTATTCCTTCGAGTTTTGAAATATATTTAAATGATAGTGACTTCATGTGTGTTTTGTGATTATCGGATTTATACCTGTTCAATTTTATATTCCACAAACGCTTCAATGGCTTCGTAACTAGCTAAACCTAATTGATTATAAAGTTTGGCCGTTGCCTGGTTACGGTCTTCGGCACGTTGCCAAAACAGACGTTCGTCGTTACCCAAAAACGGAGCACTTTCCATTTGCGATTGGTGTTTGAGGATAGAGTTGCGTTTACGTCTGAGTTGTTCGGGACTAACCGGCACTGCCATTTCAATGTGATCAATTTCCCATTCCGCCCATGCTCCACGATACATCCAGATTCGGCACTCATTCATCCATGCCTTAGGTTTCAGTTCATGAATGGCAGCTAATGCTGCATCCAGACAGACTTTGTGGGTTCCGTGTGGGTCGGCCAAATCACCTGCCACAAAGATTTGCTGCGGAGATACATCTTCCAGTAAATCAATTACCTTTTGAATATCGGTATCCCTTAACTTCCCTTTCTGAACTTTGCCGGTTTCGTAAAAAGGTAGATCTAAAAAATGTACATTTTCGGGTTTTACATCCACAAAGCGACAAGCAGATCTGGCTTCTTCCCTGCGGATTTGCGCTTTCAGATAAAGTACATCGGCAGTGTCCGAATCGCCTGTCTGTTTATATTCTGTCAAAAACCGTAATATCTCATTGTATTTGGCCATTACAATGTTGTTTTTACTGTCATAAGCATTTAATACATTTTTCATCAATGAAATATACCGTACTACTTCCTCATCTCCAACGGCTATATTCCCCGAAGTCTGGTAAGCAACATGCACATCATGGTGCTGATCCACCAAACGTTGTAGGGTTCCACCCATCGAAATCACATCGTCATCGGGGTGCGGACTGAAAACCACTACCCGTTTGGGATAGGGATTTGCCCGTTCAGGGCGGTTGGTATCATCGGCATTGGGTTTTCCTCCCGGCCAGCCGGTGATGGTATGCTGCAAATC
>CAMBSB010000278.1 GCA_945870155.1 Paludibacter jiangxiensis
ATACAAATTGGTAATTGTATTAACTAATCATGGTAGTTCAAATGCTGATTTTAAACAAATTATGACAGAACAAACCATTGTTGTGAAATAAATTTTTATTTGTAATAAGGGTTGTAATGAAAATTTACAACCCTATTTTATTAAAAAAAACATGAAACTAATAGCTTGTATATTGTTGTTTTTCTCACTCTCAATTTGTAATCAGGCTCAGAATGTTGTTAAATTCAAATATCAATTCAATCAACAAAATAATTCCCAGCACTTTACAACAGAAGGCAAGAGCCGATTTATCGAAAAGAACGGTCGTATGGGGATAAACTTGTCAAGTATTTTAGCTCGTATCAAACTTCCTGAACACACAATCAACAACCCTCAAGGTACACTTATTGTCTGGATAATGCCTCTTGAGGATATTGCTCCCGCCTGGAGTGCTTCGCACATGAAAAACGATTATCCGTATATCAATATTTATTCTTTGTTGTGTGACAAACAAGATGGTGGCAATTTTGCAGATGCAAACTTTTCCTTTCACATAAATAAAATCTGGCATCCCGGACTTACAGTAAAGTTTAAACAAGGAACCGGACACGACATGTACAATCATGCAGCAGCGGCAGCCAATCATTCCGATTTCGAAAAATTGCGCTGGTATCAACTTAGTGTAAGTTGGGATTTACCCGAGAAGAATATATCGCTGTATATCAACGGTGTTAAGGTAGGTAATAGTGATGTTACTGCCGAAATACTTCAGCGTGATGTGTGCGGTGACACCCTATATGTAGGGAATCCGGCATTAGTCATTTCTGAAATTTCGTTTTACAATAAACCTCTGATTAAAAGTGAAATACACACGCTTTATCGTAAAGGTGCAACAGATTTTGATAGAAAATATGAAGCAAAACTGAAAAGAATTTATAGCGGCACAGTGTACAATAAACTGCTTTTTAAGCCGGATACTAAATGGTCGAATAAGCTGGATCTTAGTTTGCAAAAAAAATCTGATTTAGACTCGTTTTACGTGCAGGGTTACTATCAGGCAGTAAGTATTACATCGGAAGGTTTAAAAATGCAAACTCCACAGGTGCCCATCGGGGCAGGTCAGTATGAAAAACAAGTCTATATTTGGACTTTAAAGCCCTTCGAAGGCGATTTGTATGTAGAGTACGAGTTTAAAATTTTGAAACGAGGAGGCCTAAGCCTACTGATGACCCAAGCATCAGGCATGCAACGCGAGGACTTTATGGCTGATTACCCGCTTCGAACAGCTGGAAATATGAACATGGTTGCTTGGTCGAGCGTGCGAAATTATCATTGGGAGTATTACAGAGAAATGAATGATGTTAGAAATGACGTTGCCTGTGGTGCCATGCTTAAAAATCCATATCAATATCCGCTGGGATTCAGCTGTTTCGAAAAACCTCTTGAACTTAACACCTGGCACAAATTACAATTTCTGCAACGTGGCAACCATATTATCGGCGCCATCAATGGTCGTATTGTGATTGATACTTATGATAATGGATTTACCAACAACGGAGCTGTGTACAGTTTTGGGCGCATTGCTATACGGTGTATGGTTCGCTCAGAGATGCTTTTCCGGAATTTTAAAGTTTATAACCGGAATGAGAATTTTCAAATTATCAGATAAACTGTTTTGTAAATCATATGATAGTTGCTAATATATATGAGACCTAAAAAAGTACTTGTTTCTATTTTAAAGCAAAAATCTAAATAAATAATATTCAAAAAATGAAATTCAAGAACATTCTATTTTCGCTGTTAATTATTGTGTTTTCACAACAAGCTACAGCTCAAACCATAACAGTTCCTTATATTTTTGCAAGTAATATGGTATTGCAGCAAAATACCAAAGTGCCTGTTTGGGGATGGGCTGTAGCAGGTACCACTGTTGAGGTGAGCGGTAGCTGGGGTGAAAAAGCAACAGCCACAACCGGTAGTGACGGTAAGTGGAAAGCGTTATTGCAGACTCCTGTTGCGCTTCCGGGCGAAGCTCCTGCTTATATACTAACCATAAAAGGACCTGTTAATACTTTTACTTTCAGCAATGTGCTCGTAGGTGAAGTCTGGCTTTGTTCGGGGCAATCGAATATGGCTTTCCCGATGAATTATAAAGATGCAAGTATGTTGGGCGTGGTGGATTATGCCGCCGAAATTGCCGCTGCCGATTTTCCCAATATCCGATTGTATACTATTCCAACTGCAGGCGCCACAACCCCGCAAACTGATTGCATAGGTTCATGGTCGAAATGCTCACCTGCAAGCATTAAGAACTTTTCGGCTGTGGCGTATTACTTTGGACGAGAATTATACAATAACAAAGCATTGAATGTCCCTATTGCCTTAATAAACGATTCGTACAGTGGTTCGGCTATTCAATCGTGGATGAAAAATTCGGTTTTGCAGGCTGATAACGATTTCAAAATCAAATACATCAACGGCACATTTACAACTACCGAAACCAAACCAAGTTTGTTGTACAATGCCATGATTGCTCCCATTATTCCTTATGCAATAAAAGGTGTGATTTGGTATCAGGGTGAATCGAATGCAACAGATGGTGCTGTTTATACCAAAGCCAACATAGCCATGATTAACGACTGGCGTGCTGACTGGGGTACTGATTTTTCGTTCTACGCAGTACAATTGACACCACGATTCTGGAGTTCAACGCAAACAAAAGATTTAGGTTATAATCGCGCGCTATTTCGCGAAGCGCAAACAAATATTTTAACGCTTCCAAAAACAGGTATTGTGCCTACCGGCGATTTGATACTTAGTGCTGCCGAATTACCAAATTCGCACCCACGCATGAAAAAAGAAGTTGGAGTTCGGTTGGCATGGTGGGCTTTAGCAAAAGATTACGGACAAAATATACAATACCTGGGACCAAAATATCAATCGTTTTCAATCGAAAGCAATAAAATTCGTATTCAGTTTTCCCCCGAATCGGTTGGCAACGGTTTAACAACGAAAGATGGAAGTCGCCTGAAATGTTTTAAAATTGCAGGTGCCGACAAAATTTTCTATCCGGCTACTGCTGTTATCGATGGGAATACGGTGGTGGTTTCATCTACAAAAGTAAATGTACCTGTTGCTGTTCGTCATGCTTTTACCGAAGGAGCAATGACAAACTTTCAAAACAACGAAGGAATAGCAGCATTTCCGTTTCGCACTGATGCGTGGACAAGTTTTACATATCCTGATGCACCCGAAGATAACGACAATACTATCCCAACGCCAATCGTACAAGGGATAAGTCAAAATATGCTCGATAGTTTAATGAATGTTGCACTGGTAGTGAATGTAACCAATCCGTTACCGGATTCCGAACTAAAAGTAAATCAGGTTATTGGTGGAGACAGAACGCTGTTTACGCTGGCAATGACAGCCTATCTTAATCCTGATGCTAAAAGTACAAACGGTGTATTGGTACGCGACCGTGTTTTGTTGCATATTCGTAATATTATTTCGGGTGGTAAAGAGCCTTCGTGCCGCGGTGATTTGTTTTCGTGGAAAGAAATCGGGCAGGCATTTACTTTTCTGTTTGCAAAACGAACGCCTCAACTCTGGTCGCAACTTACCGAAGTTGAAAAAGAAAAAATTGATTTGCTAATGAAATCTTTCGCGGTTGTAGGTAATTATCAAAATGGTTTCGATAATTGGCCAAAGCGGTGTATGTATCAAACTTATGGAATAGGTAAAACATGGAACCCGAATCACAGTGATGGCTATGTAGGCATTATGATTGCTGCATATTATTATTTTGGAGGTGCCGATGCGGTTAATACATTCCTTGCCAATTTCAGCTATGATGCTTTTATGGCTGATTTTCAACGATTAGGCTTTTCTAATATAAGCACTTGCTGGTCGCAAACCGGCAAAACTTTGATGGAAACCGGCGGAACTGACAAAGGCGGTGGAAAAGTGAAAGGAGTACGTATGCCATTTACTTTTGGCGATCCACTCACCCCAACCAAACGAATAGCATACGATCCTGTAGAACTTTATCGCTCTATAGGCAACTGGATGTATTGCCACATAACCACCAACAAATCCACTTCGGGCGCAGCTTACATACTAAACAATGGTTCGTCGCCCATGCTTGGTAGGTTGGGTATGAGTAGGGAATTTCAGATTACCGATGGTTTTGCACCCAATGTGCAGGAACGTAGTGACGCTACTTACAGTTTTTTAGGATGGTTTTTGCATATTCCCACAGTAGCATCTATGTTGGCACTGGGCGAATGGCCAACCAATGGCACACTTGCTGATATTGAACAACGCATGTTTGTAGGGAGTGAAGATTTAATTTACAAACTCAAAATGGGCTATAGAGCTCTTGCCAAAGGCGTATATAGTAATCAGTATGAGATAAAACACCAAAATGAAGGATATCCGGTGATGAAAGAACTGTGGAACAATTTTATCAAACCACGTTTAGTGTCAACATCCGTAAATCCATTAAAAGACAATAAAATTAGCATTTCGCCAAATCCCGTTCATAACGAATTGAAAATCAAGTCTGACAATATTTTTATTCAACGTGTTGATATAGTAGATTATAGCGGGAAAACAGCCAAAACATTTTCCGGTTTTTATCAAAATGATTTAACCTTAAACATGTCTGATTTGGTGGCAGGCAATTATTTACTGTCGCTTTCAGGTTTAAATAATTTTCGTGCAACGGAAAAAATAGTAAAAAATTGATTTCTCGAATAGATGGTTTAAACCATTATAATTTCCACTACAATTCCTGTTTTTACGAAATCAATACAGTACTATTAAATTATTCTCTGTGGATATTTAGCC
>CAMBSB010000279.1 GCA_945870155.1 Paludibacter jiangxiensis
TTGATTATTTACGAATAAGAAAATCAAATTGTTGCAGCAATGAATGCTTCCATTTCAGGATAATTCTCTTCAATACTTACCAATAATTTGAATTGAGCTTTTGAGCGTTGTAAGTTATGCAGCGGATTATTTATTTTATAGTAAGTATCGCCATTGAGATAATCGGCAAGAAAGCGGGTTAATTGCATATAGGTTAATAATCTTGCACCAAAAGGGAGCAATTCAATCTCTATTGGAGTAAGAAAGGCTTTTGCCGATTCTAAATAACCTTTTGTATACGACTTGAAAATTGCCATATTGAATGAGACATTGTTTAAATCAATATCATCCTCTTTACCGGTATTACCTGCCGTACGCATAAAATCACCGAAATCGGACATAACAAAGCCAGGCATTACTGTATCCATATCCACAATACAAATAGGTTCGTCTTTTTTGTCGAAAAGCAGGTTGTTGACTTTTGTATCGCAATGGTTAATGCGTTTGGGTAATTTACCCTCGCGATATAGTCGCTCCGGCGCACACATCTCGTAGGCTCGTTTTTCTATTTCATCAATCATCCATTGCGTATCAGTCACTCGTCCTACAGCATTGTTTCGAACTGCTTCGCGAAATTGCTCCAGGCGAAATTCCATATTGTGGAAGTTGGGAATGGTTTCGATTAACTGATCATGCGAAATATCTGACAGCATGCATTGAAAGTTTCCGAAAGCCTCACCGGCTTTGTACGCTAACTCAGCTGTAATCACATCATAGCTATGCGTATTCTCAATATTTACATACATTCGCCAATATGAACCCTCAGCATCCTGATAGAACCATTCACCTGTTTTGGTAGGAACAAGCCGAAGTACTTTACGTTCTATATCACTTTCGCCGGCGGCTGCCAGTTTTACCCGTAAATGGTCGGTTACTAAACGGATATTATCCTGTAAACCTACCACATTCCTGAAAATATGGTGGTTTATTTTTTGCAGAAAATAGGATTCTCCGCCTTTTATTTTAGATTCAACGATAAATGAATCGTTGATATGTCCGATTTTCAGCGGACGGATTTCGCCGGTTTCGTTGGTGGTTTGGAAATGTTGTACAATGTTTGTCATCGATCAGAAAGATTGAGAGTTTATTGAAGGTTTTAATGTAATTCCTTAATACCACCTTCGTAAAGAGAAGATGGTAGTAAGGTCAAAATAAATCATAGATATTATTAAACTATTTCGGTTTTAAACGTATTAGTTTTCATTGATTCCGTATTTAATGAAGCACTTTCACCCGGTCCTTCGGGTGGAGTGGATTGAAGTTGCAACGAAATTTCATTATCGAGTTGAATAACTTCTATTTTGGGTGCTATATATTTTCTATTTGGTTCCATTGGTATTTATTTTAGAGGTGAAAGTCAAGAAAGGCATGTACTTAAATACATGACTCTCTTTACATTAATTTCTACTTCAATATTACTTTAGTTGTTATTTCTTTACCATTGCCAAATACTCTCACTATATACACACCTTGCATTAGTTTACTGTGTATAGTATTTGATTTATAGTTCAGAATACCGTTTTCAATTTGTTGGCCCATGGCATTGTAAATAGTATAGTTGCACTTTTCAGCATCAATAATTGCAATCTGATTATTTGCATTGACAATTACTCGTGCATTTAATTGGGGAGTAGTATCAACGCCTGTTGAAACTACTGGCGCACGAAACAATATGCTGAATCGGTCGGCACTTGATGAAGTTATATCAGAACTAAAATTGTAGTTTGCACCTTCGTTTAATTCAAATTCGGATGTTGGATTTGTTGATTTGTCGAGTAAAATTAGTTTTGTACCTACTTCAAAGTTCTTGAACTCGGAGGTTTTAATACAAAAGCTATTCTTCTGTGAAGTTGTAAAACCAAGCGTAATTTCTGTATTATATTTCAACTCAGCCATACCGTTGATAACCAATTTCTCTGCTCCAACTTGTGTAAAAATCTCAGGCTTCATAACTGTCGAACTTTCAAACATTTTTGGCGAATCGTATTTGTCGTAAGCATCTAAAGCATCAGAATTAAAATAAACCACAGTTTCATCAGAACTTGTTCCATTGGTTACTTGTAAACGCACCAATTTTTGATTATCCAATCGGGGAGCTTTCAGTGAATTTCCATTATTATCTTTATGTGCCCGCATCGTGTTTTTAAATGTCAGGTTTGTAGAAGCTGTACCGTTGTTTACACGTATCCAGAAAGCCTGCATAGGTGGAATAAATTTGGTGATTGTGGTGTTGGCACCATTGGCTACAGCTACATTTCCAGCACTGTTGTAGGTAGAGAAAGTATAAAGATTGCCAGCCGTTTTGGTGCGAAACCACATAGTAGTACCTATGTTTGCGTTTAATGGGTCAGCGGCAACCAGACTCCAATCCAGATACGAAGGATAAGGATTAGCCACTAAGTTAAAACCAGCTTTATCAGTACCTGTGCGTGTAACAGGAACTGTGATTGTTCCGGTGTTGAGAGTTCCGTTAAAACTTACAGTTCCGGTTGTACCTGTTCCGGTTGTGGCTACTGACACATAGCCTTTACCAGCTATAAGGGCATCTCCACTGTTCAAAATCGTCCAGGCTTTGGCACTTTCAGAATAACTTTGAACAGATGTTCCCAAATTGAATCCTGCTGCTGTACCTGCTGCTACGGGACTGGCAGAGTACCAGTTTCGTTGGGCGGTAATATATTGCTGAACGGTACCGCTTACGGCTTGTGGTGCATCGTTGTTGGCATCTACAAAAGTGGCAGTTCCGGTAGCATCGCTTTGAAGGGTGATACCGTCTTTAGCTGTAAGTGTTTGACCTGTATTGAGATTCAGTTTAGAACCAGGGCTTACAATAATTGATTTTACATCAACTGTAGAATTTATAGATAATGTATTACCATTCGAAACATAAATATCATTAACTTGAGATGGATTTAACGATGTTACATCAGCATTTGCATTTACGCTTACAACATAAGCCATGGGTATGGAACGAACATTTGTAAGAGCTACCGAGTTTGTAGTAACATCTCTTTTAATTACATTTAGATTACCTGATGTAAAAGTTATTTTTCTGACATCTGATAACACGAATGGAATATTAACACCATTCTTTTGTTTTAAAATTACTGTTTTCTGAGATAGTAAATTTGTTTGCTGGATGCAAAACAAAATTGCAAAAATGATTACACTTTTTGATTTCATGACATTTAAATTTTAGATTTATACTAATAATTTCTTATTCTGATTTTTCAACCAAAAGGAACAAAACACAAGATAACACATGCAAATAAGAATGATAAGTAATGAACCATTCTGACTTCCAATAGAATCGGCTACAATACCCATTAATGGTGGAATTAAAGCGCCACCGAATATAGCAGTTATCATCAAGCCGGAAAGTTCATTTGCTTTTTCGGGACGAAGTTGCAAAGCCAACGAAAAGATAATTGAGAAAATACTTGAACATGTAAATCCGATTAAACCGACTGCAACCAAAATAGCTATCTGATTAGACAAGAAAAAAAGAATGATAAGTGTGAGTAATGATATTATGATATTAATACGGAAGTATTTTATTTCCGAAAACTTCACTAACATAAAGGCACCGAAAAAAGCCCCAATAGTTCGGAATGCAAAATAGACACTTGAACCAAAACCAGCTTTGGATATTTCTAAACCGCAACGCTCAATTAATAGTTTTGGTGTTACAATATTTATTCCTACATCGGTACCAACTACAAACAAAATTCCCAGAAAGAGAAGTAAAACAGTTTTGTCAGTGAGCAAAGAAAAGGTGCCTTTTACTGAAGAACTTTTAATTGAAGTGGAACTTTCATGAATAGGTGTTAACAACAACCATACACCAGACAATATTGTAAGAATCGCAAAAATTGGGAAAATATATTGCCAGCTTCCGAAGTATGAGACAGCAAAAATGGCTATAAAAGGTCCACTAAAGGAGGAAATTGCTTTAATTACCTGACCGGCAGTAAGCGAACTGGTTAGTGCATTTCCCTTTACCACATTTGTCAACAAAGGATTAAGTGAGACCTGTAAGATTGTATTTCCAATTCCCAATAAGGCAAACGCGATAAGACAAGTAACAAAATCGTATCTTACAAATGGAATTAGCATTGCAATAAAAGTGATTACCATACTTAACAAAACAGTTTTCTTTCGCCCCCAAACATTCATTAGCAGAGCCGAAGGCACAGATAGCAACAAAAACCACAGAAATAGCATTGTGGGCAGTAAATTTGCAATTGTTTCAGTAAGTTGAAAATCACGTTTAAAATAGCTGGTACTTATACCTACCACATCGCAAAAGCCCATTATGAAAAATCCAAATAACACGGGTACTACTTTAACTAAATCTGATTTTTTGTTTTCCATACAGATATCTTATTAAATACATTTTGTTGATAAAATTTCATCAGGGTTTAATCCACAAATCGTTGCAAGAACCTTTTCAACCCCACTATTATAAATTTCTAAGAATTTCAGGTCAGCGGGTAACATAAAACCATTTTCGTCCTTAGCTCTGAATTGGAAAGCACAAAATAGTGCCTCCTGAATTTTGTCGTAAGGCATATTTAGTTCCATGGCCAGGTTTATTGCACCGACTAATCTGTCATCTTTACTTAGTTTTCGCAACAAATCACTACCAACCCTAAAAATGGTATCACCCAATGCCTTATTTTGAAATCGTGCAAGCAAATCGTCAATATGTTCAATAAGAGCATTCTTGGTAAATTCATCCGGATATTTAGCCAACAATAAATCAGCCGACTGCAACATCGTTTC
>CAMBSB010000280.1 GCA_945870155.1 Paludibacter jiangxiensis
CGTAAATTATTTATACCAACTTTCTGTGATAAAACTCTTGGCAATGTATATCCCAAAACCACATTACTAATATTTACGTAAGTACCATCTTCGATATTTTTTGATGTTGTATCGAAAATACGTGCCCAGTTTTTACGACTTGGAGCTTCATAAATTGCATCAGTTTTGTCGGGGCGCCAGTAATTATCGAAGTAGAAACGAGGCACGTTATTTTGTCCTAAATTACCACCAAACACATTGCGGCGGAACATTCGCAAATTGATATCACCTCCCTGAACACCATTCAACTGAAAACTAAAATCAAAGTCCTTATATTTGAAGTTATTTGTCATACCCCAAACAAAATCAGGCTGAGGATTGCCAATAACAGTTTTATCATTGGCATCTATGATACCATCACCATTCAAATCGGCATATTTAGCATCTCCGGGTATACTTCTTTCCCACTGATTAGTTCCTGCCAACATCAAAGGACTATTTTTCACATCTTGCCAATCTTTATAAACTCCTAACGAAACATATCCCCAATGGTTGGAAATTGGTTTTCCAATATCGGAACGTGTATCAACAGGATTTCCGGTGGAACCCCAAAGTGGATTGCGTTCAGGCCCAAGATCAAGTACTTTGTTGCGAACAAAAGAAATATTAAAATCAGTATTCCAATTAAAGTCTTTTGATTTAATATTTAAGGTGCGTAAAGTTAATTCCAATCCTTTGTTTTCCATTTTAGCTATATTTTGCTGTTGACTGTTAAACCCTGTATGCAACATAGTGGGAACAGTAAACAACATACTTTCAGTTGTTCTTTTAAACAAATCAATTTCAGCACCAATACGACCACCTAAGAATTGAATATCAGTACCAATATTTATATCACTTGTTGATTCCCAGCCTAGTGTGCTGTTTGAAATGTTTCCATCAAAAACAACTGATTTGTCGGATCCGCCAAACTGATACATACCAGATTGACGAAGCAAGCTATATGCTAAATAATCGCCAATACTACTGTTACCAACTTTACCCCAACCACCACGAATTTTCCAGTCTGTGATAATTGATTTAAAATTTTCCATAAAACTCTCGTCGGACACTCGCCAGGCTGCCGAGAATGAAGGGAAAGTACCCCATTTATTGTCTTGTCCAAATTTAGATGAAGCATCTCTTCTCAAACTTGCTGACAAATAATATTTTCCATCATAATTATACATAAATCGTCCGAAAAAACCTACCATAGTTGAAGCTCCTTTATACGAGTAAACATCCCCAACTTTTTCAATATCACTACCACCATTCATGGTTGTAATTTCATTGCTTACAAAGTATCTCTTACGCATGTAGCTATTGTGCCATTCATTTTTTTCAGCCTGAGAACCCAACATGGCTGATAGACTATGTTTTTCGAGTTGTTTTGTATATGTAAGTATATTCTGTGTATTCCAATAAAGGCGTGTCTGACGGTCATCTGATCCTAAAGAGAATACATTAGTATTACTAATTGCTTCGGTATAAGCAGGACGGAAGTATTCGCCAATACGACTATTATATTCTGTATGAAATTCTGTACGGAATTTTAAACCTTTCAGTATAGAAAATTCTCCAAACACAGAAGCTATTGTTTTATAAACTTTACCTTTGGAAGTTTCTTGCATTAGCAAAAAAGGATTCGTAAATTCACCTGAAAGGTCATAATTGTATGGACCATCGTTGTAAGTTCCAAAATTTATAACAGGTGAACCATCTGCATTGAAAGGAGACCATATTGGAGGTAAAGCTATTGAGCTTGCAACTATACCCGTCATACCGTTACCAATATTACTTTCAGTGAGTTTATCAAAAGTTTCGTACGATGGCGCAATATTCATTCCGATTTTAAACCATTCGTTTACCTTAAAATCAACATTAGCACGAGCTGCAAAACGTTCATAGCCAGTATTCTTTACTATCCCTTCTTGATTGAAATAATTTGCTGAAATAACATAAGAATTTGCATCACTACCTCCATTCACAGAGAATTGGTAATCCTGTATCGAACCTGTTTGAGTAATTTCATCTTGCCAATCTGTATTAGTTTGATTGTTGCTAATAAAATCATTTAAAGTAAACCATCTTTTTTGTTTCCAACCATCCGCTGCATTTAAATTATAACCTTTTCCATTTTGAGGACTTGCTGCTAGGTTAGCCAAACGTGTAGCCGTATCATCTGTCCATTTCCAGCTTCTTTTGTTATCGTCCCACAAATAAGGGTCTTGTAATACATAAGATTGAGCACGGGAATCGGAAATATATTGTTTAAATTCTTCGCCCGACAGTACATCCACTTTTCTGAGCATAGTTTGAGTACCACTCGAAACATTTAACGATACTGTTGCTTTACCGCTTTTACCACGCTTGGTTGTAACAAGTACAACTCCATTTGATGCTCTTGCTCCATAAATTGAAGATGCAGATGCATCCTTTAAAACTTCAATTGATTCAATATCAGCGGGGCTTAAAAAATTGAGTGGATTCTCATTTTTGTTAAATGAATCGGCAAGTGGCATGCCATCAACAACATAAAGTGGGGAAGAACTTGCAGAAATTGATCCAATACCTCTGATTGTAAGATTTTGTCCTGCTCCGGGAGATGCATTAGTTGCAGATACTCTCACGCCTGCTAATTTTCCAGCAATAGCCTGATCAAAGCCCGATACAGGTTTGTTCATAAGTTGATCCGATGAGATGGAAGCAATAGAGGTTGAAATGTCACGCTTCTTTTGTGTGCCATAGCCAATCACAAGCACCTCATCGAGCTGTTTGTTGTTTTCAACAAGTGAAACTACAATATTATTCCTACCGCTCAAACCGAACTCCTTGGTCTGATATCCAACATAGGAAAAAACTAACACAACATCCAGATTCGGAACATCAATTGTAAAACTACCATTTACATCGGTAATTGTACCGAGATTTTGCCCCTTAATAACTACATTTACGCCAATTAGCGTTTCTCCTTTAGCGTCTTTTACTGTTCCTTTCACTTTTTGTTCGTTGACTGCACCTGACAGACTTAAACTAAAAAACCAAAGAAAAATGAAAAACGATGAAATCTGTTTTTTCTTCATACTTTTGTAATTTTTTTTGTTAAATAATATTAGTTAAATTGCAGCCTAAATATTGTCATTATTTATAACAAATATTTTTATGCTGCTATTTTAACGCTAAATTATAGCAAAATGCATTACCAAATTAACACAATTATGTCTTAATATTATATTATTTTGTTGAATTATACCCTCAGTCAACAAAAACAATATATAGCATTGTATATCAGTCAAATAGAACATAAAAAACAATGCAATCAACATGATTATAGCATATTGATTGCATTGTTTTGTAAAATACTGATTTTATTTTGTTTTATACTAGACTCATTTTGAATTTTGAATTTCTCAACTTGACATTTTCTCTCTCCTTCTTATTTCTTTCACAGCATCTACCATAGCCATAAATCCTTCCACCGAAGCATATTCGGGAATGGAATTTCCTGAGCCCAGTCCATACCCTTTGGCCATTGCTCTGTAGCGTGTACCTTCTTCCAATACCTGCTGATAAACAGTATCATAGGGATTTAAAATCAAATCATTCATATCGAAACCACCGAATAAGCCAATCCTATCGTTATATTGTTCAATCCAGCGAGTAAAAGGTGCTATGGATTTTTCGTTCGAATGTTTGGCATCAATTCCGATGTTTATCAAATCGTCCATTACATCGAAAATGCATCCACAACTATGCAGCAGGAATTTCTTATTTCCGGCGTGTACAATATCAATAATTCGTTTATACTGCGGAATAATATGTTGCCGGATAGTATCGGGCTCAAGCAAGGTATTGGTGTGGAAACCCAAATCGTCGCCCATACGGAAAAATACAAAAATATCAGAATAACGACGAACCATTTCGGTCCAGAGTTCGGCATATAAATTGCCGATTTTATTAAAAATATCACCAAATAAGTCGGGATCGTCGTATTGTAACATGCACAGCGAAGTATAACCCACTAAATCCTGTGCTGACTCAAAAATACCATATCCACAGCCGCCAAATGCTTTCATACCGGCAGGCATTACTTTGCGTATTGCTTCCAAATGTGGAGTGTACGTTTTCCAAAAAATTGCAGGTAATTCATCGAAAGGGTATTTTTCAAAATCTTCGCGTGTCTGTATTGGTCCTTCGCCACCCAAAATAGCTCCATGTCCGGGAAAAATCTCGCAAACCGCAGCTTCATAATCAAAGGCATCATAAGTCATATCTTTCCAGAAATTAGTCACAGTGCGGTAATGCTCTTCCAAATCTGAACCGCTTTTTCCTGCACTGCTTACTTCTTTTCCAAGTACTTTGGAGATGAAAGGTGCATCAATATGGTGCTCGTACAAAGGCAAATAATCAGGACGCTGATTCTGTAATACCTTGAGAATGTTTGTGTAATCGGGTTGAAAAGTCATATTGCAAGATATTAAGATTATTGTTGCAAAAATATGCAATCTTAATAAGTTGTATTAATATGATTTTGTTTAATCAATGTCTTTTATTGCCAACAAACTTTTAATACAAGAAATGTTATCACTTCATTGCCAATTCAATTACATCTTTGGGTAATAATACATTACTAACATTACCCACTGGAGGATTTTTAAGAAAAAGAATTGGTACAATAATTTTATTTTTTGCAAAAGAGAGTTTTCCTGCCTTTTCTTTTAACTCGTATAATAATCTGTCGCAGTTCTCGCCTGATGTCCATTTGCATTCGCCTACCA
>CAMBSB010000281.1 GCA_945870155.1 Paludibacter jiangxiensis
AACACATGACATAAAAATGTTCTAAGCAAGTGAAGCTTTGAACTTTATAATTGCCTTTGTAACGTTCAACACATTTTTCAAATTCGTACTTGGAAATGTTTGACATTAATTGTGCAAATACGGTTTTTCCTTGATTCATAATCCCAAAAATTTTATTTTGGGGCAAATTTCAAGAAAAAATTCAAATCGAAAAATTTTTAAAACCTCTGAAACTATTAATAACAAAGAGTTTCAGAATAAAACACGGTTCAACAACCGGACACTAGTGACTTTTTTTATATTCCGTTTTGATTGAAACGAGTTGATTGAAATTGGGCTATTTGGTTTTTAATCTGCCAAAAAATGTTTGTTGATATTGTTTGTTGACAGGCGATATGGTAGTTGAACCAGTATTTCCATTTTCAAAAATTGACACCGCCATGCCTTTGTTAATGGCTATTTTGTAAATACCTTTTTCAATTTGGATTAACCGAATTGAGCTATCGGCTGAAACAGGATTTTTCATATCCGTTTTGATAATACATAGTTCACCAACAAGGCTTTGAATGTTGATAAAAACAGTTTTACCGCCCACTCTTTTTGCCGAAACCAGAAATGCTCCCTGCGTTCTCATCTGATAAAAAGATACGTCTTTCCACTCCGAAGGTACAGCGGGAAAAATCCTTATTTTGTTGCCCCAACTTTGTAACAACATGTCATGCATAGACTGTGCTCCCGAAAGTGGGGTTTCGATACAGGGTCCCGCTTCTTTGTACATGGTGTTGGGTCGGAGAAAAGTACTGAAAAGTTTTTTTAAACTGCTTAATGCTTTATCTCCATCGCCAATAGATGAATAAATTGAAGATGCTCCAGTATGCGAATAACCTTCGTGATGCCCCTTTAAACTTAGCCAATAATCGGTTGATTTTTTTATTAATGCCAGGGAGTCAACACCTTGATCGCTATTGAGTAAATACAGCGGATAAATCATCAATAAATGCGAAAAGTGTCTGTGCGAAACGGCGTAAGGTTTATTTTTGCCAATCATCAACCCGTTTTCGTTGGTAGGATATTCCACCAAATTAGCAAGAATATCCTTCCAAACAGGAATCAAGTCATCATTCAGTTTTAGTCGTTGTGCCGACTCAACCAGTGTTTGACAACTCCAACGCAAAAGCGAGAAATCAAAATTACAATCCTCTGCATTGCCATACTCCGGCGAATGAGTAGCTGGAAGGTGGAATTTTCCATCTTCTCCTTTTATTAAGAAATGAATATAGTAGTTGGTTGACTTTTTGAGCAGCGGAAAAAGTTTATTGCGAAGCGTTTCATCGTCCATATTGTGACGGTAAATAAGCCACAGGCTATGACATGCCCAGGGTAATAACCCAATTTCGGCACCCGGATTTTCTATTGGATCAAACAGAATGCTTTTTCCCTCAAGGTTACTCGATCGCCCTAATCCGGCAGCATTGTAGCGGAATTTTTCGGGTATATTATTGATAAGCACATCCACATTGTTATAAACGGCATTCTCCAGCGATTTTGATAAATCCAGTCTATTTGAGCCATTTAGCAGCCAATAAGTGAGTTGTACATTGAGGTTCCACCAAGCGTTTGGCCAGGGAGTAACAGTAAGCCATGGCCCGGTATTATCAACCAAATCGCCATTGCCACGGGTGGCCGCCGCAATTTTGTATATCTGCATCCAGTAAAAAGTTTCCATCATTTGGTTGGGAATAGAAACAAAACTCGCCGGATAATAGGTATGCCACCACTTACGGTGCGTTTGAATTAAGGCCGTTGTTTTTTTTGCAGCAATTTTGTTCACCTCACTTTGTGCCAAAATATGAATATCGCTTTGCGGATAAGCATGTGAAATGTTGACATATAAATTTTGAGCACTTTTTTCCTTTTTTATTTTCCAAGCAGTAGCGGTAGATCCACCTTCGAGCAACTTCTGAAGGCAATAGCCGTTTTGCATGGAACCAAAAACTTCAGGTGTAGGATTCGACACATAATCGGTAGGATTTTTATACCAGCATCCGGATTTTTGTCCAAAAATATAGCGCGGACAATCGGCATTAGCAGCTTCCCAGTTCCACTTGAAATTTTGCTCACCAGCCGACGGTTTTGCTTTTATCAAAATGCCATCTTCGCCTGTAATAACCATTGCCTGAATGGTTATGGTGCCTTTGTTGGTAATCAATGTGGCAGTCATTTCGGCATTCCAAATATCGAGTGTCATTGTTCCACCCGTAATTTCACCTTCAGGGCAAAGTTGAAAACAACCAATCAACAATCGGCTATTTTCAAGCAAAGTTGACCCTTTGCGATGATCGTGAACTAGCGAATTGCCGAGCTCAAAGCGCAGTGAATTTTTGCCTTTTTCTTTGTAAACCATCAATCCCGATCGACCATTCCCGAGAAACGGTGCTTCGTCCCAGTCTTCGGGTAAAAAATCCCAACGCAAATTAAATTGAGATATGTACTGAGGCCATTTTACAGCCAAATTTGCGGCATTTATGTTTTTATTGTTTTTGGCATTAGTACTTAAAACTCCTGTGAAAAGTATTGCAACAATGAAAAAAAGAAGGTGTTTATATTTCATTTTGATTAAATGATTTGATGTTGCTGTAATAATATAGTCATTATTCTTTATTAGTTGGAACAAAATTTTTAACTGGTCTAATAACAATATAGGTTGCGCCAATGCCCGAAGGATGCACACTTGCTAAAAGTGCTATCATTTTACCTTTATTGTTTATATAAACCTGTGGGCGTTCCACTTTTGTTACTTGCACACTATCGCTGCCAATTATCGGAATCAGTTCATTTTGAGACCAAACAGGTGTATCCGAATAAAGTTTAAAGTTTATACCATCTTTCGACGTATAATAGGTTACAGCCTTTTCGATACCCGTCACTTTGGCTTCCCAATCGGTGCAAATGACATTGTATTGGTTGTTTGCCCACCAAATAGTTGGGTCTTCGAGTTCAAAATTATTGGGTAATCGGTTTTTATTATCGCCAACTAACTTATATTTCCCCATAATACTATCCGCTTCGAACGCTTGCATATATGCATCCCATTTACCATCAATGGTTTCCTTTGGTTTAAATTTGCCCACTACATAAATCCTGCCATCTGGCTTAACCAGTATTGCCGGATTATTGGTAGCAATTACAGGTTTTTTAATGGCCGTCCAGGGGCCTTCAATATTGTCGGCAAAAGCAAAACCTGTTTGCCACAGAGGTATTCCAAGATGATAAAGCAGAAACTTCTTACCCACTTTCATTATTTTTGGATTGTGCATGGCTTCGGTTGCCCAAGGATGTTTTGCTAAATTGAAAACTACTTCTGCAAAGGTATAAGGGCCAAAAAGCGATTTAGAAGTGGCGCGGATAATGTGGCTTTTTTTCCATCCATTCATGCCGGTTGATTCGGGCCAACGGGAAGCAAATAAATGATAGGTTTTACCCACTTTTATTACGGAAGGATCCCACAAATAATAACCTTCCATTTTAAAAATAGCTTCCTGGGGAACAGGACACAAAGCATCTCGGAGGTCGTTGGTTTGTTTCAACTGCGAATTACTTTTTAGCAATTGATTCTGAGATTGAACAAGTATAATAATACAAGTAAATATTATTGTAACGAAATATCTGCTTATCATAAGGTGATTTTTAAGTATTTGAAATTACAGTTGCAAATTAACAAAGTCTCATTCATATAAATTATCAGCCATGTAACATTTACCAATGATATTGTTACATTTATCTACTTATTAAAGATTTACTCCTAAATAATTGATTCATTTTGTACTTTATAAAACAAAATATATGCTATTAAATTATCATAGTAGCTTTAAGCTCTGATTTGTGACTCACTAAAGTACTTTACTCATTCAGTGTTATATTTCAAATGTTATGTTTATCTGTTATTGAAATATATGGTAATATAAACAATAATAATTACTTTGACACATAATTTTTAATCTATTTGGAGCATAGAGAACTAATTGAATGTAAAAACTTTAATACCTCCGAGAGTGTATATGTTGGTTTCACAAATCCAAAATTATTTTTAATTAACCTATCCTTTGTCAGCAAATCTACTGTTCGTTTATTTGTATTTAAAAGCTTGACTACTTGTTTTTGGTGAAGGTAAATTTCTTTTGAATTATTATATTTTCTTTTGTGTTCACTTTTGAAATTTAGTATTCTAATTAATATTTCAAATTTATTGTCGTTTAGTTTGATTAATTGCTTTTGAAGGTAATTTTCGTCTAATCTTTTTCTATTTAGTTTTGCCTGATATCTTTCTTCTGGTGTCATGGGGATTTGATTTTTAATTTAGATTTGAACTAGTTGTAGTTTGTCGATTAGTATTAATAAGGCTGGATTTGTTTTTATCATTTGCTCTAATTCATGCCCGAAACGACTTTTAATTTGCGTTCGATTTGTATTCGTTTTTATTTCTTCAATAATATAATCGGCAATATCCAAGCCATTGGTACGGTCGGTGTTTGTGGCTTCATCTTCCAATATTGTTGATATAGAGATTTTGCAATTACATTGCTCCTGTAACTCTTCAGTTTTCAAACTCCATTTTTCAAAAGCACCCAAATCAGGATATAGAATCACATTCCTATTTTTAAGCACTTTGCACTTATCAACGGATAATCCGTTGATATTGCCGGCTGCAAGCCAAATCATATTTGGAATTAATGCGC
>CAMBSB010000282.1 GCA_945870155.1 Paludibacter jiangxiensis
GTAAAAGCCGATTTCTACGCCGAAACAGTTTCGGGAACAGCTCCACTTACAGTTCAATTCTACGATTTATCGACCAATGCGACTTCATGGAGTTGGGATTTTGGCGATGGTGGAACAAGTACCGAACAGGATCCAAAACATACGTATACTACAGGTGGAACATTTACAGTAAAACTGACAGCAAGCAACAGCGGATCAAACGATGTATTGACTTCTACTAACTTGATATCCGTATTGCCAAATGCATTGAAAACCATTGATTTCAGTAAATACATAATAACTACTTCAAACCATATCATTCAAATTGATGGCGTTCATAGTAATGTAGAAATGTTCGATGCTGCTGGTCGTAGCATTCAATCTGCAAAGGTTACTGGTAAATTCAGTTCAGTACCTTTGAATGCCGGTTTATACATTCTTCGAATTGATGGCAAGTCAGCAAAAATCTCAATAAAATAGTTTTTAAAGATTTATCATGGTAGTGCAAAAGAAATTTTGCACTACCATTAAATCAAAACCATTTCTATGGCTCGTAAATGAGCTGTATTCAGATTGTGCATTCTAATATCAATATAAATTCTCATTAAACTAATTATGCTTTATGAAAAAACAAATTCTCAAAAAACTATTGGTATTGCTTTGTTTACCAATAATCTCGTTTAATGTTATGGCAACATTAACTCATGGTTCCATTAAAGGAACTGCTGTTGGTTTGTATGATCAGTACAACGAAGGAACAATAAACCTTGCAAGTGTACGAGCCGGCAAAACCTGCGATTTTAAAGTGGTTACCATTGGCAACAAATCGTGGGGGCTTACTAATCTGACCGGAACAACTATTCAGGGTAATGGTTGGTCGTCACAACTTCGTTATTGGGGTGGTGCTGGTTTTACTGCTAAAACAGAAAATTGGTTACAAGCCCGAATTCCTTCAACAAATTATACACTTGGAACAACAACTGCTACAATTCCTTTACCTTTGCAATTGTCATTTTTGCAGGAAATTTCGTCGAACGAATTTACCGAAACACAGCGAGTAGATTATGATGTTACTGCTAAAAACAGTGCCGTTATGGGCGATGTTGCAGCACCTGTCATATCTTCATGTACTGCGACTAATGTTACAGGAACAAGTGCGACTTTAAATATTACAGGAAGCGATAATTTAAGCGATTTGTTTTATTATGTGACCGGAAATGGTATTACTGAAGTTCTTTTCCTTTCGGCAAATACAATTTCAGGATTAACTCCTTCAACTGCTTATAATCTGACTGTTACACCTATTGATTTTAGTGGTAACGAAGGTACACCTACAAACGTGCAGTTTAAAACTACGCCTCAGGTAGCCTTTACTGCAGATAATTTGGTAGGATTTCCGGTGATGACTGTAACATTTACCAATACAACAACAAATGCTGAATCTTACGAATGGAATTTTGGTGATGGTTCACCAATAAGTACTGCTACAAATCCGGTACATGCCTATCAAAATCCGGGTACTTATACTGTAACGCTTACAGCAACAAATACAACAGTTGGTGTTACATCATCTTTAGTTAAAACAAATTATATCACTGTTAACGAAAAGCCAACATTACCTGTAGGTGAATTGCTTTATGGAGGTAACATGGAAAATGCTAACTTCTGGTTAGTTGATTACTTAAATACTGCTTCAGGTAGTTATCCGGCTTCAACTTGGAATAATACTGCCAATGTTCCGGCTGCAGGTGCAGGTGGTTGTTTATATGTTAACTCTGCCGGTGGTAGTAATGCAATACAATATGCTATTTATCAAAAAGTAAGCCTCATAGCTGGTCATGTTTACGAGTTTAATGGCGCATTCAAAGATTTTACAACAAACTTAAGTAACTTTTGGTGCGAAGTATTTATTGGATCACAACCAGCAGGTGGTGGAGCTGATTACGGTGGTGGTCAAACACAAATTGCAAAATTTGATATTTGGGGAACTTATACAGGCAATAGAATTGATGGAACATTTAAATTGAATGCAAACAATTTTACAACCTATACTGCTAGTGCAACAGAAGATAAGTATTTTGTAGCTAAAATGGGAACATGGTGGGGTTCAGGATATCAAATTGCTATGGATAATCTTAGCTTGAAAGATTTATCATTAACTACAAGTGTTACAGATTCAAAATTCGATAATTATACGATTTCAACTTCGAATAATATGATTCATATTGAAAATGTGCAAGCTATTGTAAGTTTATTTGATATTTCAGGACGTAAAATACAATCAGTAAATTCAAATGGAACATATAGTTCAAAAAAATTGAATGCTGGTTTGTATATTGTTAGCATTGATGGTGTTTCAATCAAAGTTTCGTTAAAATAACTGAATTTAATTAAAGACTATGCGCATAGCTAACAAACGCATAGTCTTTATTTTATATAATTGATCTTTATCGCTTATTTAAAACTAATCCGAGAAAAAATAAGTTTCACTGTATTGTTTGACAAAACCATATGCAAAAAGAATTAAAAATGAAAAAAACCGGAGTTATCACTATTAGTATTTTTTATATGCTTATGCTTGTTAATATTGCAAAGGCACAAAAACCAGTTTACCTCGATTTAAATCAATCCATCGAAAAGCGTATTGAAAGCGCTTTGTCACTGATGACTTTAGAAGAAAAAGTGGCCATGTGCCACGCGCAGTCAAAATTCAGTTCCCCGGGTGTTCCACGCCTCGGCATTCCTGAAATATGGATGACCGATGGTCCGCATGGTATACGCGAAGAAGTTTTTTGGGATAAATGGGATGGCGCTAAATGGACAAACGACTCTTGTACGGCATTTCCGGCACTAACTTGTTTGGCTGCTTCATTTAATCCCGAAATTTCAGCCTTATACGGTAAATCTATCGGCGAAGAAGCCCGCTACCGTGGCAAAGGAGTACTTCTTGGACCCGGTGTAAACATCTATCGCACACCACTCAATGGACGAAATTTCGAATACATGGGTGAAGACCCCCATCTTTCATCTCGTATGGTTGTGCCTTATATTCAGGCTGTTCAGAAAAATGGAGTTGCTGCTTGTGTGAAACATTTTGCGCTCAACAATCAGGAAAAAGAACGCATGTCGATAAATGTGAAAGTGAGCGACCGTGCCTTGTACGAAATCTATCTCCCTGCATTTAAAGCTGCAGTTCAGGAAGGAAAAGCCTGGTCGATAATGGGTGCATACAACCAATTCAGAGGTCAGCATTGTTGCCACAACGATTTGTTGTTGAATAAAATCCTGAAAACCGAATGGAAATTTGATGGCGCTGTTATCAGTGATTGGGGAGGTGTCCACAACACAGAACAATCTGTGTACAACGGACTTGATTTGGAAATGGGAACATCGACCAACGGACTAACAACTGATGGAACATCACCTTATTCGGAATATTATTTAGCCAATCCGTATTTACAAGGAATTAAATCGGGCAAATTTTCAACTAAAGAACTTGACGATAAAGTGCGACGCTTATTGCGATTAATTTTCCGTACCACAATGGCCGCAAATCGTCCGTTTGGAAAATTTGTAAGCCCTGAACATTCCGAAGCTGCACGTAAAATTGCCGAACAAGGAATTGTGTTACTCAAAAACGATAAACAAACATTACCGATTCCTGTGGGCAAATACAAACGCATTGCCGTAATTGGCGATAATGCCATCAAAAGTTTAGTAATTGGAGGTGGTTCATCCTCACTCAAAGTAGCTTATGAAGTTTCGCCACTTAAAGGATTAGAAAATAAATATGGCAAAGATGTTGTTTTGTTTTCAAAAGGTTACAGTTCTGATTTAGACATGAATAAACCTGAAAACAAAACAATTACAGACTCCTTATTAAATGCAGCTGTTGAATTAGCAAGAAACTCCGACGCTGTAATTTTTGTAGGAGGCTTAAATAAAAATTGGTTTCAGGATAGCGAAGGTGACGACCGTCAATCAATGACACTTCCATACAATCAGGATAAAGTAATAAACTCACTATTGGCAATAAACAAAAACCTTTCAGTAATACTTTGCAGTGGTAATGCAGTAGAAATGCCTTGGTTGCCGCAAACACCTGCTTTGGTTCAAGCATGGTACCTGGGTTCCGAAGCAGGTAATGCTATTGCCAATATTGTTTCAGGCGAAGTAAATCCTTCGGGCAAATTGCCATTCTCTTTTCCAAAGAAACTGGAGGACAATGCAGCGCATTCATTCGGACAAATATCATACCCGGGCGATGGAAAAAAACAAGAATACAAAGAAGACATTCTCGTAGGTTATCGCTGGTTCGATACCAAAAAGATTGCTCCTCAATTCCCGTTTGGCTATGGTTTAAGCTTTACTACTTTCGAATACGGAAAAATAACAGTCGATAAAAAAGAGTATACAAAAGCCGACATCGTAAAATTGTCGTTTACTATCAAAAATACAGGAAAAACAGAAGGTGCCGAAATAGCTCAGGTTTACGTTTCGCAACCTAAAGCATCTGTGCTACGCCCTGTTAAAGAATTGAAAGCTTTCAGGAAAGTAAATTTAAAAGCAGGCGAAACACAAACTGTAGAACTAGAAATAAACGTTCAAGATTTTGCGTTCTACAACGACAAAACCCAAACATGGGATGTAGAATCGGGTGAGTTTGTTTTATGTAATGCTGCTTCTTCTGCTAACGTAAAAAGTAAAGTGACA
>CAMBSB010000283.1 GCA_945870155.1 Paludibacter jiangxiensis
TGGAGCAGTTCCACCATATTTGAATCTCGCAGGGCATATAATCCAACACAAGTTTTTCACAATCTTTTAAACTCACCCGACTGGTCAACTACAGCTAACGAACTCAAAAAACTAAATTTCTAAAAATTATAAATTTAATATTTATTCGCCATGACATACTCCGAAAAAAAAACTAGCAAAACAAATTCAGCTCGAGAAAGACAATATATATATTGTATAACAAATGTTCAAACTTGCAGCTAACAAGTCCGAAATATTAATCCGCTTAAAAGCGCGTTTAGCTAAATACCCTCGCAATCGAAAACCCAAAGAAGAACCAATTCACATAACACGTTTAGTCAGATATCTGGGTGTAAATCGACGAACTATCTATTTACTCATGGACAATAATTTCATTACCCGCTATATATATTGGGACAATCGTGCGCTCGATTGCGTGGAAGTTATAAAATTCATTAAATCATTGCCAAAAATTAGCGTGGATATGGTTTTGACATAAATTGTCAAAACAGTACTTTATTTTTGCAATGGTTAAATCAAGATATATTTAAAATATTATATTTATATTTGTGCAAAGTTGCACATAATTAATTGTAATTATTACAATTAATGATAAAAGAGGATAAATCTATATTAAAATTAATAGAAAAATTTATGTATATAATTGATAGGGATGCAAATAGAGTTCAGAAGTTAAAGAAAAGAACGTTTTCTGAGTTGAAATTTCGTGAGCGAGAACACTTGCAAGAATGGATTGCAAATTATCCGAGTACATTGGGTGAAGAGCTTTTGATAATTCAAAAGGAATTTAATGGCTTCAGTGACACGAATGAAAGATTAGATCTGCTGGCTTTAGACAAGATGGGGAATCTTGTAATTATAGAAAATAAACTTGATGATTCGGGGAAAGATGTTACTTGGCAAGTGATTAAATATGCTTCGTATTGTGCGAGCTTGACAAAACAAGATATAATCAATATCTATCAAGCGTATTTAAGTGCTTCGGGGAACGCACAAGAAAAATTGTCGGAATTTTTTGATAACAGAGATATATCGGAATTGGTATTGAACCAAGGACTTAACTCGCAACGATTAATAATGGTGGCTGCCAATTTCAGAAAAGAAGTTACTTCAACCGTATTGTGGCTAATGAATTTTAAAATTAGATTACAATGCTTTAAGGTTACACCATTTGAATTAAATGATCAACTATTTTTAAATATCGAACAAATACTACCAATTAAGGATACTGAAGATTATTCGATTAGTATTGCTACAAAAGCACAAGAAGAGATAGATGTCCAAGAATCTTTAAAAATTGGCCATGTTGTAAGATTAAAGTTTTGGGAGCAGTTTATCAATGCTAGTAATCAGGTGAATAATTTATTCGCAAATAATTCAGCAACCAAAGAGAGTTGGATTGGTAAAGGTCTTGGCATGAGCGGAGTAAATATCAATCTTGTAATAACAAATAAATTTTGTCGTTGTGAAATTTATATCAATAGAGGTAATAGAGAAGAGAATAAAGAAATTTTTGACAATTTATATCAACAAAAAGAAAAAATCGAATTTGTTTTTGGAGGGCCATTAATTTGGGAAAGATTGGATGATAAAATTGTGTGTAGAATAAAGACTGAAATTGATAATGTAAATTATGCAGAAGAGGGTGACTGGAAACGAATTAATGACTTTTTGATAAATGATTCGATCCGGATTGAAAAGGCATTTAAAGAAGTTGTAAGGAAGTTGAATAATCAATTGAAGAGTAGATAAAAAACAGAATTGAATGTTTTAATTTTAAATAATGATAGATAAAAATGAATTTACTCGAATTAATAATTCATTAGATTTTACTAATGAATTAATTAATGACATTCAAAATCTAACGTATGAATTATTGTTGCTTACAAATGATTTCAATGAAATATTTTTAAAAGAAGAACAAAAATTACCTTATCACATAAATCTTATTGATGAACTTCATGCAAATGAAAATGCACACAGTAGAATACTTACAAAACTTTTGCAACAACAAGATCCAATAACAAAGAGATTTGAAGTCTTGGAAAGTTTTATACAATATATTATTGATAATTACAATGATAAAGAGGATTTTAACACATTAAAAATCAATAAGCCAGTTATCACACAAGAAAAGAAACGAATTGATTTATGGATAAGAGATGTTGATTATGCAATAATTTTTGAAAATAAAGTAGGATGGGCAGATGACAAATCCGGTCAAATTGAAAGATATATTGATGTGACAATAGAACATAATTTTAATGAAAAACAAATTTATGTTTTATATTTGCCTCCAACATACGAGAAAGAGCCAGAAATTCAATCATGGGGAAAGTATTATAAACAAGATATATATGTAAATAGATATTTGAATATATCTTTCAAAGATGACATACTACCATGGTTAAAAAAAGAAATACTACCAAATATAAAAAAAAATGATCGATATTTATCGTCAGCAATTGAACAATATATCGACCATCTTGAAGGACTATTTAGTATAAGGGCAATTAATAAAAAAATGAATATGGAGTTACAAAATTTTATAAAAGACAAGTTAGGAATAACTGAATTAGAGCCAGAACTAGCTATTAAAATCGTTATTGAAAAACAAATAGAAATGTCAAATGTAATAAATCAATTAGAGATATTGCAAAACGAATTACAAGATGAAATTGATGATAAGTTTTTCGTTGATTGTTATAATGAGCTATATCAAATTAAAGATTTGAAAGTAATACGTAAAATTGAAGATTATCCAAATTATTATCCAAAATCTGTAGGTGTAAAATTAACAAGTAAATTGACTATTTGGCTGGGTAAAAATGAAAAGGATGGTAGTTTATTATTTTGTCAATTAAATACTAATGATGAAAGTAATGTACCATTAAAATTAAAAAAGAAATTCTTAGATATATTCAATGATCAAGAGATACATGCAGATCCAAAAAGAGAATCTGCAATTTGGGCAAGTTTAGAAGATAATAGTATTGCATTATCTTTTATAAAAAGGTTTTGTGTGGAATATGCTAAAATATAACATTGATAATATAAAAAATAAATCGTTATTATAAGATTTTGATTATAACATACTAATTCATTAAACATTATGGACGATAAAGAAATTTTTTTACAGGATGAAATTTGGTTAGTGACTATAAGTGCCGCGTTTCAGCGGGCTAATGTGTTTGTGCCAAATCCTGATGAATTGAGAAAGGAGGCACTGAAAAAAATGGTACGTGGTTATATAGATAATACAATTCTTTATAATTATCACCACGATATCATTGACGATCAGCATATTGAAAATATATATCAGATTCAAGATTATTCGAAAAATTTTAGAGATATATTGACAAATGGTAGTTTTAGTTTTGGTGTAAGTCAGAAAATTTTAAATCTATATTTGAAGTTTCAATGGTGTCTAGGTAGATTAAAATCAATTCCTCCACATTTTCCAGTCGATAGACGTATTCAGAAAGAATTAAGTTTACCAAAAATAGTAGCTTGGACAAGAGATATGGAAGAAGAAGAATACTTGAATGTAATTAATTATGCAAGAGAGAAGCTTAATTATTATAAAAAAGATAATATAGCAGAATTGGAACTTTATTTGTTTAAAAGAAGAGGTAGTATTTAATGTTGTATAAAAATAAAATGGATACAAAAAAAACTAACTGAAAACGAAACGATTGATATATTAATAGAATATTTAGAACTAAATGACTGGAAAATAAAACATATATCCAAAAGTCATGAGCATGGTAATAATAAAGAAGCAATATGTGAAGGTATTGAATTAATTATAGAAGTCAAAGGTGCAAGAGCTGATGATAAATCAAAAATAAAGAAAAGGCAAAATTTTGATAGTAGTCAAATAAAAACACATTTTGGTAGAGCAATTGTAAAAATGCTTGAATTGAAAAATCAAAATAATGGTGCGCTGCTTGCAATTACACAACCTTGTGATAATGATATTATAAAAAAAACAACCCATTTAGTGCCTTATCTAAGAGAATTGGGAATAATACATTATTGGGTGTATGAAAATGGTGATGTAACTGATGGAGACGTATATTTGATTGATTGTTAATTGAAATAATACTGACAATATTTTATAAGAAAAAAAAATAAATTATATTCGAGCTATTGCCTATTTAAAAATTTATTCTGATTTTTGCAAAATCAAACAGATAAATTTTTCATAGTTAAGGTTTAGGTTAAAATGTTGCAAAGGGAGGCTGGGAAGCTCCCCTTTGTTTTTTTTATGCGGTTTTTTTGTCATTGTCATAAGATGTCAAAACCAAACTATATTTTTACATGATTTATTTTCAACAATTATTCTTTCCATAACTTTTACAGCAAATTACATTCACATTTTTCACTATCTTTGCTTTTTGTTTTTTTACAAATGACCGAATTGAAAATTTCTATGAATATTACCCCCTATCACGCCAAATACTTTGCTTACGAACTGACACGCCAATTACCCTCTAATGATATTGGGAAATTAACTGCTTCGCTTCAAGATGCTCAAGTTGATTTAAATCCTCACCAAGTTGAGGCGGCGTTATTTGCATTTCAGTCACCGCTTTCTAACGGAGCTATACTGGCAGATGAAGTAGGATTGGGGAAAACAATTGAAGCCGGAATTATACTATC
>CAMBSB010000284.1 GCA_945870155.1 Paludibacter jiangxiensis
CGATACGAATGAAATGTAAACTTGGGAATTAAAAACAGTTTTCCGGGAGTTAAATGATAAGTTCCATTATCTAATGTAACCCACGCTTCGCCTTCGGTAATCAAATAAAGCCGGTTGAATGGACTTATAATATTCTTATAATTCCACCAATCACCGACTTTATCGAAACTGTTGAATAACAGCGAATGTGTAATGTTAATCATGATTTTTTTACAAGTATACCGATTGTTTTATATGTAAAATCAGACTTCAAATATAGCATATTTTTCAATTTATATAGCTATAACTTGTAAAAAAAGCATACTTTTCTTTATGCTAAATCTACCCGAAATGGTTGTGCATTAAAGTGTTGTGGCGCATTATAACCCGATTCACCCGGACCCGAAGGAGGAGCAGACTCCAATGCTAATGCTATTTCTCTATCGAGATAAATGATTTCGATGCGTGGTTTTACGTATTTTTTCTTTGTTTTCATAATATTAATTTACTATTTTTTCAATTTCCATTTACTATTTAATTTTTTAATCGGAGTGCGACTGAAAGTCGCGCCCCGATTTTAGTTGTTTGTGTTTTATTAATCAACACATCAACATATCAACACATCACCACATTATTTAATGATAACTCTATTTGACTGATTTCCAACTTTTACAACATAGATACCTGTTTGCAGTTTGCATTTTACAGTTTGCAGTTCGGCGTTTAGCTTACCGTTATCCATTAGCTGTCCCATTGCATTGTATATAGCATAATTGCTCTTTTCGGGTGCAATAATCGTAATTTGATTTACAGCATTTACAAATACTTGCACACTCGGTTTGTTTACGTTTTCAAAACCAGTAGGCGAGCTTGGTGAACGGAAAATAATGCTGAAACGCTCGGCAACTGTAGTTGCAGGTGAAAAATCATAAGTCGCTGTACCATCTGTTAAATCTGTTTCAGACATATTAGCATTGTCTTTTAATATCACTCTAACACCTGCAGGTATATTACTAATTTCGTTTGCTTTAATGCTAAACGAAGTGGCATTTCCGGCGACAAAACCCAATCCAATTTCCTGATCTAACGGCATGCTGTTCATGCAGTTGATAACTATTTTTTCATTATCTAATGATGTGAAAATTTCAGGAATAGCAGCATTACCATTGCTCATTTTTGGCGCATCGTTTATGTCATAACCATTTTTTGCTTTTTCGCTAAAATAAATAACAGCTTCGTCAGAATTTTTACCATTACTAACCTGTAAGCGAACAAGTGTGCGGTCAGCATTTTTTGCCGATGGTGCTTTCAGCAATTTATCGGTAACTGGTGCATGTGAGCGCATGTTATTGGTTAAATTCAACGTACTACCACCTTCGTTAGCCCGAACCCAGAACGATTGCATAGGTGGAATTTTTACGCTTGCACCATTGGGTACACCAACACCATCTCCATTCACTGTCCAGAAACTATATTCATCGTTTATTTTGGTTCGATACCACATTGTTGAAGAGCGAAGTTTATCCGTATTGGCAGCCATTACTGCATCCCAGTCTAAGTACGATGGATATGGATTACCAATCAGATTAAAGCCAGCTTTATTGGCTGTTCCTGTGCGACTTGTTAGCGTAATATTTTTATTTCCGGTATTTAGTGCGCCTGCAAATGTTAAGTCGCCGGTCACAGAAACCGAAGCCACATAACCTGTCCCAACTTCAACCGAAGCTGGATTTGCTACCCAACCGCTGGAACCTGTAGGTTCGTTTACGTTGGCTTCGTTGTAGCCATACAAAGTGCGTGTACCCGAAGCCACGGTAGGCAACGTTGTTGCTACTACAGGATTGGAAATATACCAATTGCGACCGGTGGTTAAGTTTTGTTTCACAGTAGTTGTACTACTTACAGTTAAACCTCCGGTAGCATTTCCATCCACAAAAGTAGCTGTACCGTTTGTGCCATGGCTTTCGAGATTCAGAGTACTGGCAGTAAGTCCAACACGGTCGCTCAATGTTAATTTTCCTCCGCCATCTATAGTTAAGGTAGATGCAGTTGCCTCTGCAGAAGCCGTTACAGTGTGACCGTTCTGAATTACTATTGAATTTGCTGTTGCACTTGGGAATGCAGTTGCAGTAATCCATGAAGTACCATCGGCCGAAGATTCCCATGTTGCATTAGTACGCCAATCGCCAGAAGCTTGTGTACGGAAACGATGACTTGCTAAACTTGCATCTGAAGCCAATGCCACTTTTGTATAAGCGAAAGCACCTAAATCGTGAGCCGTAAAGCTTGAGCGTGTTTTGCCATCATAATCGTCAGTCACTGTTGCAGATAAATCTGCTCCAACCTGATCGACAACAGCCGAATTTGCAATAATGCGTAAATCGGGGATAGTGGCTGTTGCGTCCATGAATTGGGGCGATGTTTGATTGATACTACCCGTTTCAACAACTGTTGGTGATTTAGCTGTAACCCAGTCGGACATGGCAGTATATGTTGTTGGTGAAGTTGTAGTTACTGTTCCGAATTTTGAGCCGTATTCATACAAGTTATGGTCTGATGTTGTAACATCTGCAGCTGCATACAGATTATAAATCTGATTGACAGCTGTGCCTCCGGAACGTTTGTTGCTGAATATGTTGTTTTGGATAGAGATTAATCCTGAAGTAGCAGTTGAACTTCTATTAAGACAATGTGATGGCATGGTTTGTGAACTACCGCTAATGTAAATTGTATTGTTGTAAATATTAAATGGATGTGAATTATTTGACAAACCCTCGTTTGCAATTGCACTAATTGTAACATCACTAGTTACATCTGTACCAAGTCGGAAGACATTGTTTTTTATGGTAACGCCATCTACTTTGCTGGTATTGAAACGCATACCTTTGATTAGCGATCCAGTTCCCGTACTAATGGTATTCAGATTATAAACAAGATTCTTTTCATATATATTGGAACAACCCCCTGAATAGAAAGCAGCGATTGAATTTGCGGCAGATGAATTGTAAGTACCAGAACTACCTGCTGTAAGGTTCGCAATTTCATTTCCAATGCAATTGATGGCAATTGTACCACTTGCTCCGAAATTATGCATAAGGCCATAAACTGTATTTGTGTAGCTCGCCCCAGTTGATTGGCATTTCAAGTTTTTAATTACATTGTTTTTGATATCTAAGTTGTATGTGGGAGTAGCACTTACAAATATCCCGTATAAAGTGCCATTTCCGCCATTCGAGTTTAGCTCAATATTTTGAATTGTATTACCATAACAGTTATCTGCACTTGCTGTTCCTGTAGGAACAATCTGCATTGATACTAAAGCTTTTGCTCCAGTAGTTCCTGTTATTTTTATATTTGATATTGTATTATTTTTGGATGTAAAATATTTAGCATTGGGACTCGCAGTAATCGTTCCTCCAGAACCCGTATATGTAAGATCAGCTGTTCCTGTTCCATCAGCAGAGCTATATCCAACAATATTGCCTTCAAATCTATTTCCAGCAGACAATGTGCCGCAGTTAAAAAAGTTATTTGAGGCTACTGAAAAAGTTTGAGGTGAAGTCCAGAAAAAACGATTGTTTAATATTGCATTATTTGCAGAAGTTGCAGTGCCAAATTGCATAAAGGTAAATGTCCCGTTTCCAGAATAATAGTTCGAAATGTTGTAGATATTGTTGTTCTGAATGGTATTGGTATTGTTGGTGCCACCAGCTGCTGTCATTTGGAAATGACAAATTGGCAATGGAATATTAGAATCATTCATATCGCACACATCGTTGTTTTCAATGGTGTTATTTGTACCACCTGCAAAATAAACAGTACCCTGATAACCATTATTCCAAGCCCCTGTTTGATTAGCTCCACGGACAATACATTCTCTAATTGTATTGTAGGTTGAAGTGTTATCAAACAAAATAGCTTGTGCATAAATACAATTAGGGTTTTGAATAGTCAAACCTTGTGTTGCATCTGTACGAGAAACACCGTCAATAGTTATATAATCGCCACCATTAAAATAGAATACTTTAGTTTGAGCATTTCCAAAATACAATGTAACTCCAGACTTTGTAGATGCAAAAGTTCCTGTGGGAACTGTAACTTCATTACCAGAAACGCTTGTTACTTTCTTAAAGACTCCGCCTACGTAAGTTCCTAATCCGGCAATATATGAGTTCGAATTAATCATAGATATATCGCCCACTGTAATTTTACCTGTCAAATCGATAGTGGTAGATGCACTAGCATTTGCACTAATGGATAAATTAGAAGCAATAACCGTTTGATTTGGAACAGCCAATGTGATTTTTGCATTTGTAGCTGGACGAATGGTAATGTTATTCGTTCCAGAAGCAGAATTTCCAGTAAAAATAATCGGGAAGAATTCCAAAGTAGGAGCCGTAGTTGGGTCATACGAACTTTGTAGTTCAATATCATAAGGCTCTGTCAACGATGGCAATGCTTTCACATAATTGTAGGCTGCCTGAATGGTATTGTAATTCGAACCTGTAACCTCAGTACTGCTACTAACTGTAATAGTAACAGTAGCCATGCTTTGTCCCAGCACTCCCCATAGCATAACTGCCACGAGTAGTCCCGTTCTAAAAAAAGTAATTTGTTTTTTCATAATGCTATTAAATTTATTGAATTTGATTTTGTTTC
>CAMBSB010000285.1 GCA_945870155.1 Paludibacter jiangxiensis
ATGATTTACGATGGTAATGAGTTTTACACATCAAAACGTTATGATATCAATCCAATAATTGACCGGGTAGGTGGTGGCGACTCATTTTCGGGAGGCGTAATTCACGGCTTATTGACCAAACCAAATCAAGGTGAAGCATTGGAATTTGCTGTAGCAGCATCAGCATTAAAACATACCGTAAACGGAGATTTCAACCTGGTATCGGTTGAAGAAGTCGAAGCATTGGTTGGTGGTGATGCTAGCGGGAGAGTACAGCGTTAATGTACAATTTAAAAATGTACAATTTACGATTGGGCTGATTATGATTGCATGTACAATTTTAAAATGTACGATTTTCAATTGGGCTGATTAAGATTGTAAGTACAATTTTAAAATGTACGATTTTCAATTGGGTTCGACGATTTTACTTATTATTATTCTATTATCAAAAATTTTAGAAATGTCTAATTTTCAATTGTAAATCTTTAAATTGTAAATACCAAATCACATAATTGGAAATCAAAATGACATCAGATGAACTTAAACTCAGATTTAGAAAATACTCAGGAAGAATTGTGAAAATGGTTGATAAGTTACCAAACACAATTTCAGGTAGGGCACTCGGGGCTCAGATTGTTCGTTCAGGAACATCGCCTGGAGCCAATTATAGAGCTGCTTGCAGAGCAAAATCAGATAAGGACTTTATCAATAAATTAAAAATTGTTGAAGAAGAGCTAGATGAAACTGAATACTGGATTGATATAATCTCTGATGTTGAGTTAATTAAGCCAGAACTTCTTGTTGAAATTCATAAAGAAACAAAAGAATTACTGGCCATTATTACACAATCAATTATTACAAAAAGAAAAAAAATGAACCAATAGCAATTTATAACTTTACTATTTACTAAATATACTTCTATCAATTGTAAATTGTAAATCTCTAAATTGCAAATCTCTAAATCGTAAATAAAAAACTCAATTTACTAAATGTACTTGCTACCAATTGTAAATTGTAAATCTTTAAATCGTAAATAAAAAATTATGCGTTTTTCAAAAATTCAAGTTCTTACGGTTATGAAACAAACAGGCATGGTACCTGTTTTTTATAACAGCGATATAGAAATATCAAAACAAGTGGTAAAAGCCTGCTACGATGGTGGCGTACGTGCTTTTGAGTTCACTAATCGTGGCGAGTTTGCACACGAAGTATTTGGCGAATTGGTAAAATTTGCAGCCAAAGAATGCCCTGAAATGATTATGGGAATTGGTTCTATCGTGGATGCTCCCACTACTGCACTTTATATTCAGTTAGGCGCCAACTTTATTGTGGGACCACTCTTTAATCCCGAAGTAGCAAAAGTGGCAAACCGTCGTTTAGTACCTTATGCTCCCGGTTGCGGATCGGTAACCGAAGTTGGTTTTGCTCAGGAAGCAGGCTGCGACATTTGCAAAGTTTTCCCCGGAGATGTTTTGGGAGCCGGCTTTGTAAAAGGTCTGAAAGCACCCATGCCCTGGTCGAATCTGATGGTAACAGGCGGTGTAAAGCCCGAAGAAGCTAACCTAAAGACCTGGTTCGATGCGGGTGTAACTTGTGTGGGTATGGGCTCAAACCTATTCCCTGCCGATATGATGAAAGCTGCCGACTGGGCAGGTATCAGTAAACTCTGTTCAGATGCTTTGGAAATAATCCAGAGAGTAAAGAAATAATTTCGCGTTTCGCGTTTCGGGTTTTCCGAAAAAAATGATATAAGCTGATTTTTCAAAACTTGGCTTTAAAGCCCCCATTTGGGGGTTGGGGGTCTTTTCTATCATCATAACTTCTAACATCTAATTTTAAAAAAATGAGTACAATTGGGAAAATTAACGAAAAAATGACACAGTATAGGTGGACAATTTGTTCGTTGCTGTTTTTGGCAACAACAATCAACTATCTCGACCGTCAGGTACTTTCACTTTTACAGCCAATTTTGGCCGAAGAATTTCACTGGACAGACAGCGATTACGGTACTATTACTGCAATTTTTTCGCTTGCTTATGCCATTTCCATGCTTTTTGCAGGTCGGTTTGTTGATAAACTTGGAACAAAAAAAGGTTATGCCTGGGCCATTGCTGTTTGGTCAATAGCCGCTATGCTTCATGCTACATGCGGATTAGCTACTGAGTGGTGGACAGGAATACCTGATGCTAAAGGCTTAACCGATGCAACAGGTCCGATAATAGTTACAATATCGACGGTGAGTGTAGTTATGTTTGTTATTGCACGTATTTTATTGGCATTTGGCGAGTCAGCCAACTTTCCGGCGGCCATTAAAGCTACTGCAGAATACTTTCCAAAACGCGACCGTGCTTTTGCAACCGGATTATTTAACTCCGGAGCTAATGTAGGTGCAATTTTGGCACCACTTACTGTTCCTTTTATGGCAAAAGCTTGGGGTTGGGAAACAGCATTTCTTGTGATTGGTGCTGTAGGTTTTCTTTGGTTAGCGGCTTGGTTGATATTTTACAAACCAATTGAAATCAATCCTAAGGTGAATGCAGCTGAATTAGCTTATATTAACCAAGATGATGAGGCAGATAAAGTGGTAGTAGATGAACTTGTTAAAGTTGAAAAAATGACTTACAAGCAAGCATTTAAGTTTAAACAAACCTGGGCGTTCGCATTCGGCAAATTTATGACTGATGGTGTTTGGTGGTTTTTCCTTTTCTGGACTCCGGCTTATTTGAAAGCTGAATATGGTATGTTGCCTGATCAAATTGCCTTTCCAATAGGTTTATTATATACCATAACTGTGTTTGGGTCGGTATTTGGTGGCAAATTCCCAACTTTCTTTATTAACAAAGGCATGAACCCTTATGCAGGTCGTATGCGTGCTATGTTGATTATTGCATTTTTCCCATTGTTAGTACTTCTTGCTCAACCTTTCGGCCATTTACAGTCATTAGGTACTTATGCATTTTGGATTCCCGTTTTACTTATTGGTATTGGTGGTTCGGCTCATCAAGCATGGTCGGCAAATATCTTTACTACTGTGGGCGATATGTTCCCAAAATCGGCAGTTGCAACCATTGTGGGTATTGGTGGTATGGCTGGTGGACTTGGTTCTTTCTTTATCAACAAAGGTAGCGGTATGTTGTTCGATTATAGTTTAGTTGAGTGGGGAAGCAAAACTCCGGGTTATACTATTGTCTTCGCATTTTGTGCTGTGGCTTATCTAATTGGTTGGATAGTTATGAAAACATTGGTACCAAAATACAAACCAATTATAATGGATTAAACATTTGTAAATTAGCAAAATAAATTCTATCAAAAACGGGTTTTCAATTGAATTGAAAACCCGTTTTGTATAGAATAACTTGACACCAACCCCCTAAAGATAAAGCAGGTTGAGTATTTACAAACAATTACATATTTTACTCTGTTAGCACGATAATTATCATGTATTGATAAAAGAATCATTAGATAATATGGAAAACAATTGATTAAAATGTTGACCTCCCCTAACCCCTCCAAGGAGGGGAACTCGTGATCTGCTATTTGCGGGTTTAGTTCGTTGAATGGAATTTTTTATTGATTTTAACGAGAAAAAGCATATGCCCTAAGCCCCTTTAGGTTGCGATAGCTATCGGAATTAGGGCTGTTTAAATATTGGTAGTAATTTAAAAGTTGATGTTCAAAAACTATTTTTGTAATGAGTTAATATTTTACACAATAAAATCAAGTTACATAAGAGCAAAAATTCAACAAGCTTAACACCCTTATTTATATAGTCTTGATATTTGAAATTCCTTAACTAAACGACATTGAATTGTAAATCTTTAAATTGCAAATTATATTAGTTTATATTCTATTACTCAAAAACGGATATTCCAGTGTAAGTTTAACTCTTTGTTTTTTTACCGACTCTAAAAAATCAGCATATTCTTTGGTGTCAACATGCATAGGTCTGTGAGCTAATTGTGAAGCGAAATTCTCCAACTTCTTTATTAACTGCACTGATTGTGTACTGAAATAAGTTTCGTAAAAACGCATCCAGATATAGTCAATAGCCACATCAGAAGGGTGAAACATGTCCGTAGCATAGTAACGATAATCACGCAATTCATCCATTTGAATTTCGTATGCAGGATAATAACTCACATTTTCAAAACGCTTTTGTAGCTCTTCTATGGCCAGGTGCAAAATACTTTTACTTAAATTGTTTTCGTGAGCTCCATCTTTCCAATGCCTGATGGGACTTACTGTAAAAATTATTCTTTTATTTGGATATAAGGTATCCAGGTTTTGAATTAAACTAGCATAGTTTTCAACTATTTCGAAAATAGTAAGTCTGCGCCTTGTAAAAAGAGAAGATGGTAATTTATGGCAATTTGTAACCACTTCGCCGGTTTTATTTGATTCATAAACCCATGCTGTACCAAAAGTGATTAACAACACATCACAATACTTCAGTCGCTCAATAGCATGCTCTATTCTTTGGTTAATATTGCTGAGTGTTTTATCTTTAGTACTTGCCGAAAACAGCGTACTATGGCTTAAACTGCCCCACAACGAAGCATGAAGGAACAAATCTTGCTCAACAAAAAGTTTTTTCTCTAACAAAATTTCTATGCTTTTGAGAATAGAAATTGGATTAAATAAAACTCCGAAAGGATTTAT
>CAMBSB010000286.1 GCA_945870155.1 Paludibacter jiangxiensis
AAGCGCAATAAAAAAGAATATGAACGATTATCCGATCATATTGGCCTGATGCCTTTGGTTTTGGTTTCGCCCGATGATGATGCTTTGATAAGCGATGGAAGTGAGGAAAGAAGAAAGTTTATAGATGGCGTAATTTCGCAATACAATAAGACGTATTTACAGCATTTATTACAATATAACAATGCCCTGAAGCAAAGAAATGCACTTTTGAAATTGGAAACAAAAGTAGATGAAGAGCTATTTGAAATATGGGAGGATTTAATGGTTAGCAACGGAAATTACATTTATGAACAGCGTAAATTATTTATTCATGAATTTGTTCCGATATTTCAAAACATTTATACACAAATATCTGGAGATAATGAGAAAATTAGTCTTACTTACGAGTCTCAACACGATACGGGCGATATTATAACAAAAATGCAAGCAACCCGCGAGAGAGACAAAATACTTGGTTACTCTACGCAAGGCATACATAAAGATGAACTAGAAATGTTGCTCGAAACCTATCCAATTAAAAGAGTTGGATCACAGGGTCAAAACAAAACTTTTTTAATCTCGTTAAAGCTAGCACAATATTATTTTTTACAAAAAGCACATAATTTTTCACCCATATTATTGCTCGATGATATTTTTGATAAACTTGATTCTAAAAGAGTAAATCAAATTATCCAATTGGTTTCGAGCCCCAATTTTGGTCAGATTTTTATATCAGACACCAATCGAGAACATCTTGATGATTTATTACTTCAAATCAAACAAGATGTTAGCATTTTTACCGTGCAAAACGGTGAATTCACAAAACAATAAATATTTTAAATTTATTTTAGATTGTGGTTATATTTATTTTCAAACGAAAACAAATATAAAATTTGTTTTTTGGAAATAATTTCCTATTTTCATTTTATTATATTCTTAATAATTAATTACTTAATTTTTATTTTGGAAAACTTTAGTTTTAAATCAACAAAAATAATTTCCATATATATTGCATATATTGAAAATTATGACTAACATTGTAGTCTCAAATTTAATATAGATTTTGTATTTAAAAGCACTTATTTATATAACTTTAGACAAATTATTATTTTTATTCAACCTATATATTCATTTACCGTGGAAGCAAAAACTTATACACCCGAAGAAATTACAGAAGCATCGTTCGAATTTTTTAAAGGCGATGATCTAGCAACTAAAGTTTGGTCAACAAAATATGCTTTAAAAGACTCATTTGGGAATGTGTACGAACTAACGCCTGATGATATGCACAGACGTTTAGCACGTGAAATTGGTCGTATAGAAAAAAATTATCCAAACCCACTTTCCGAAGAAGAGCTTTTTGAATTATTTCGGGATTTCAAATATATTGTTCCACAAGGCAGCCCAATGACAGGGATAGGTAACGAACATCAGGTAGCTTCCCTTTCGAATTGTTTTGTAATTGGTTTCGATGGTGAATCGGACTCTTATGGAGCTATTATAAAAATTGATGAAGAACAAGTCCAGTTGATGAAACGTCGTGGTGGAGTTGGACATGATTTATCACACATTCGCCCAAAAGGATCGCCGGTAAAAAATTCAGCTTTAACTTCCACCGGAATTGTTCCTTTTATGGAACGTTACTCCAACTCTACCCGCGAAGTTGCTCAAGATGGTAGACGCGGGGCTTTAATGCTAAGTGTGTCTATAAAACATCCTGATTCAGAATCATTTATTGATGCTAAAATGGAATCTGGAAAAGTTACTGGTGCTAATGTGTCGGTAAAAATTCATGATGATTTTATGAATGCGGCGTTAAGCAATAAAGTTTACACACAACAATACCCTATAAATTCAGAAAATCCATGGTTTAAAAAAGACGTTGATGCCAATGCAATTTGGAAAAAAATTGTACATAATGCTTGGAAATCAGCCGAACCCGGTATTTTATTTTGGGATACAATAATTAGAGAATCTGTGCCTGATTGTTATGCAGATCTTGGCTATAAAACTGTTTCTACAAATCCTTGTGGCGAAATTCCACTTTGTCCGTACGATAGCTGTAGACTTTTGGCTATAAATTTATACTCTTACGTTAAAAACCCTTTCACTAAAGAAGCTAGTTTTGATTTCGAATTATTCGAAAAACATGTTATTCTTGCACAAAGAATAATGGACGATATTATTGATTTGGAAATGGAAAAAATTGATGTTATTATCAACAAAATTCATTCTGATCCTGAAGATTACGATATCAAAACAACAGAATATCAACTTTGGGAAAAAATTAAAATTAAAACAAGTCAAGGTCGCAGAACTGGTGTAGGAACTACTGGTGAGGGCGATATGTTGGCAGCTTTAGGTTTCCGTTATGGAACCGACGAAGCTACAGATTTTTCGGAAAAAGTGCACAAAATGGTTGCTTTATCTGCTTACAAATCATCGGTTATCATGGCCAAGGAACGTGGTGCATTTACCGTTTACGATGCAAAAAGAGAAGAAAAAAATCCATTTATTCAACGTTTACGCGAAGCTGATGCCAGTCTTTATAAAGACATGGTAAAATATGGTCGCAGAAATATTGCCTGTCTGACAATTGCGCCAACCGGCACTACTAGCTTAATGACCCAAACTACATCAGGAATTGAGCCTGCTTTTATGTTGGTTTACACCCGTCGCAGAAAAGTAAATCCTAACGACAAGGATGTTAGAATTGATTTTGTTGACGAAAATGGCGATTCATGGGAAGAATACATTGTTTTTCATCATAAATTTGTAACCTGGATGGAAGCAAATGGATATGAAACTGCAAAAAAATATACCAAAGATGAAGTTGATGAAATGGTAGCATTATCTCCTTATTACAAAGCTACTGCCAATGATGTAAACTGGCTTAAAAAGGTACAAATGCAAGGTCGCATTCAAAAATGGGTTGACCACTCAATAAGTGTTACAATTAACTTACCACAGAATGTGAGTGAAGAGTTAGTTGGACAACTTTACGAAGAAGCCTGGAGAAGTGGCTGTAAAGGTGTTACTGTTTATCGTGATGGATCAAGAGCAGGTGTACTTTTAGCTGTTGAAGACAAAGAAGAAGTTGTACATAATCCTGATGAAAAAACAATTTGTTTCCCTTATGACGAAGAATATTTTATCCGTCCGAAAGAATTGGAAGCCGATGTGGTTCGTTTTCAGAATGCCAAAGACAAATGGATTGCTTTTGTGGGCCTTAAAGATGGCAAACCTTATGAAATTTTTACCGGATTGGCAGATGATGAAGAAGGCATTTTACTTCCAAAATCGGTAACTGAAGGTAAAATTATCAAAACAAGTGATAATCAAGGGAATAAACGTTATGACTTTCAGTTCCAAAACAAAAGAGGTTACAAAACAACTGTCGAAGGATTATCACATAAATTCGACAAAGAATTTTGGAATTATGCTAAACTTATATCTGGAGTATTGCGTTACGGAATGCCTATAGATCAGGTAATTAAACTGGTTGCAGGATTACAACTCGACAATGATTCAATTAACACTTGGAAAGTCGGTGTTGAACGTGCACTTAAAAAATACATTCCTGATGGAACTCAAATTTCTGAACAAACATGTCCATCATGCGGAAACAAAACCCTTGTATATCAAGAGGGTTGCTTGACTTGCAAAAACTGTGGACATTCAAAATGTGGTTAATATTATTGAACAAAATTAAAAAAAACGAGTATTTAAAGTGCTCGTTTTTTTTGTGTAAAACACATAAAAATTGACCCCTAACACCCTAAATGCGGAATTAGTGAGGAATATCTAAGTTTTGTTTGCAAAGATTTGACCTAAATATTAATTAAAGCAACTCTAATCAAAGAGGATAATTTTTAACTGCTATGCAAGTTCCATTTACATTTTGACAAATTATTAGTATATTTGCAAAAAAACAATATAAATGAAGAAATTCTTATATACAAGTGTGCTTTTATTTGGGTCTTTGAATTTATCGGCACAAAACTCTCCAAAGTCATTTACTGAAAAAGTAAATTCTTTTTTTGAACCAATAGTTTTTTATCTTGATAAAATTCTTTTCTTGGATCCTTTTCAGGCAGTTGGAATTGACTTGGGTATAAAAATTCCTATCATCATTATTTGGTTAATATTTGGAGCTATATTCTTCACCATTTATTTTCGTTTTATCAATTTGCGAGGATTTAAACATGCTATAGACCTTGTAAGAGGAATTTATGATAAAGATGGTCATGATGGTGAAATATCGCATTTCCAAGCTATTGCCACTGCGTGTGCTTCAACGGTTGGACTTGGTAATATTGCGGGTGTGGCTGTTGCCATTTCACTAGGTGGCCCTGGAGCAACTTTTTGGCTTATAGTAGCAGGCTTACTTGGCATGACAACAAAATTTACTGAATGCACGCTGGGAGTTAAATATAGAAAAATAAACGACGATCAAACCGTATCGGGTGGGCCAATGTATTATTTGCGAGATGGACTTGCCAAAAAAGGTTGGAAACGTACCGGAAAATTCCTGGCAGTAATTTTTGCAATTTTTGCAAGCATTGGAGCATTTGGAATTGGAAATATGTTTCAATCAAATCAAGTGGTAGC
>CAMBSB010000287.1 GCA_945870155.1 Paludibacter jiangxiensis
ATTTTTCTATTTTAAGCGTGTTTTATTTCTATTTTCTTTGCATATTCAATAGAGTGAATTAATTATATACTAAATAGAATGAAAAAATTCAACAAAGCCTACATTCTGGGCATTTCGATGGTTTCGGCCATGGGTGGTTTGCTTTTTGGTTACGACTGGGTGGTAATAGGTGGTGCCAAGCCCTTTTACGAACGGTTTTTTGATATTGCTAATTCGGCCAACTTGCAAGCATGGGCTATGAGTTCAGCATTAATCGGTTGTGTTATTGGCGCAGTAGTTTCGGGTGTGGTAAGCGATAAGTTTGGTCGGAAATGGCCATTGTTGTTGTCTGCATTTTTATTTACCCTTGCATCTGTTGGTACAGGTGCTGCTTCCAGTTATTACATATTTATTGTTTTCAGAATAATTGGCGGTGTAGGCATTGGTTTAGCATCGGCACTTTCGCCCATGTATATTGCCGAAGTGGCTCCTACACATTTACGTGGTCGGTTTGTATCGCTCAATCAAATGACCATAGTTATTGGTATTTTGGCAGCTCAAATTATTAATTTATTAATTGCCGAAGCAGTTCCCGTTGGTGCAACCGACGAGTTTATACGAGCTTCGTGGAACGGACAAGTGGGCTGGCGCTGGATGTTTTATGCTTGTGCATTTCCTGCAGGAGCATTCTTTTTACTTACATTTTTTCTTCCCGAAAGTCCACGCTGGCTTATGAAGGCAGGTAAATCCGATAAAGCATTTCCCACCTTGAAAAAAATCGGAGGCGAAGAATTTGCTCGTGAAGAAATGGCAAATATACAAGCGACATTGAATGATGTTTCTGAAAAAGTTGATTTCAAAGAATTATTCAAACCAAAATTCAGAACTGTAATTATTATTGGAGTTGTGCTGGCTGTATTCCAACAATGGTGCGGCATAAATACGGTGTTTAATTATGCCGAAGAGATATTTACAGCCGCCGGTTATGGAGTAAGCGATACTTTATTTAATATTGTAATTACCGGAAGTGTAAACCTTATTTTTACGTTGGTGGCCATGTTTACGGTAGATAAATGGGGTCGCAAAAAACTTATGGTGCTCGGTTCGGTTGGTTTGGCCATTACCTATATTTTGCTTGGAAGTGCTTTTTATTTTCAACTCAAAGGCATTGCTGTACTCACTTTGGTAATTGTTGCAATAGCAATTTACGCCATGTCGCTGGCACCTATCGTATGGGTAATACTTTCCGAAATTTTCCCAAATCGGATTCGTGGAGCTGCTATGGCTTTAGCCACATTTGCACTGTGGATTGCATGCTTTATTCTTACCTACACATTCCCATTATTAAATAAAGGTTTAGGAGCAGCAGGAACATTCTGGGTGTATGCAGGAATTTGTTTGCTTGGGTTTGTATTTATCCTAATAAAACTACCCGAAACAAAAGGAAAATCGCTGGAAGAGATTGAAAAAGAACTTGCCCCTAACCCCTAAAGGGGGATAAGAAATATTACTACTGATAATTTATTTTTTTTATGATTAATAAAATGAACATTAAAGACAAAACTAACTCAGTTCCCCTTCAGGGGTTAGGGGTTTCTTGCTGGAGCGAAGAAGTTGCTATTCCCACTTACGAAATTGGTGAACCCGAAAAGAATCCCATTTTTTTGGAGAAACGTGTTTATCAGGGAAGTAGCGGCGTGGTATATCCATATCCCGTTATCGAAAAAATTGCCGACGAAAAGCACGACAAAATATATAAAGCTGTTTTTATTGAAAATGAGTATATTAAAATCATGATTTTGCCCGAATTGGGTGGTCGGGTTCAAATGGCTTACGATAAAATCAAACAGCGCCATTTTATCTATTACAATCAGGTGATAAAACCGGCTTTAGTCGGGCTGACAGGTCCGTGGATTTCGGGTGGTATTGAGTTTAACTGGCCACAACATCATCGTCCGAGTACTTTTTTGCCAGTTGACCATACCATAGAGCACAATGCTGATGGTAGTGTAACTGTATGGGTAAGCGAAAACGAAAAAATGTTCCACCAAAAAGGAATGGCCGGATTTACTTTGCATCCTGGAAAAGCTTATTTAGAAATTAAGGGAAAGTTATATAATCCAACGCCTGTACCACAAACATTCCTTTGGTGGGCAAATCCGGCTGTGGCGGTAAACGATTTTTATCAATCAGTTTTTCCACCCGATGTACATGCTGTTTTCGACCATGGAAAACGCGATGTATCTACATTCCCGATTGCTACTGGCACCTATTACAAAATTGATTATTCGGCAGGTGTGGACATTTCCAATTACAAAAACATTCCTGTACCCACCTCGTATATGGCTATCAATTCGGAATTTAACTTTGTAGGCGGATACGAGAATGATACGCAGGCAGGAGTTTTGCATGTAGCCAACCATCATGTGTCGCCGGGAAAAAAGCAATGGACATGGGGAAATGGTGATTTTGGTAAAGCGTGGGACCGAAACCTCACCGACGAAGACGGACCGTATATTGAATTGATGGCCGGTGTTTTTACCGATAATCAGCCCGATTTTACGTGGATAAACCCATACGAGGAAAAAACATTTACACAATATTTCCTGCCCTATCGCGAATTGGGCGTGGTGAAAAATGCTTCGCAGGATGTATTGATGAATATGGACAAAGTGGGTGATAAGGTAATTGTAAAGGTATTTGTGACCTCGAAAATAAAATGTGCAAAGATTGACCTCACCCCTAACCCATCGACCTCACCCCTAACCCCTCTCCCAAATGAGAGGGGAACTGAGACAGCTCTTTTTAGAGAGGCAGTGGATTTGTCTCCCGAGTCAGTTTTTATAAAAGAAATTTTTGTTGGTGATATTTCTCTTTCTGATTTGTGTTTAGCCGTTTATGACGAAAATGGTTGTGAATTGCTTGCCATTCGCACTGAAAAGGTTGACCGTCCGCAAGCTGAAGCGGCCAAAGCAGCTTTATCGCCCGAAGAAACGCCAAGCTGCGAGCAACTTTACCTCACCGGATTGCATTTAGAGCAATACCGCCATGCAACTTACAATGCTACTGATTATTACCTCGAAGCATTGCGCCGCGACCCCAGCGATGTGCGCAACAACAATGCTATGGGACTTTGGTTGCTTCGTCGCGGAAAGTTTTCGGATTCAGAAAGCTATTTCCGCAAAGCCATTGAAACACAGCTACAACGCAATCCGAATCCGTATGATGGCGAGCCACGCTATAATTTGGGCTTAGCGCTTCAGTATCAGGGAAAAAATAAGCAAGCTTACGATGCTTTTTACAAAGCATGCTGGAACTCAGCCATGCAAGATGCCGGATTTTTCGGCTGTGCGCAGATTTCCTGCATCAACAACAAACTAAACGATGCGCTTTACGAAGTCGAAAAATCATTGGTTCGCAACTGGCACAACCATAAAGCGCGTGTATTGAAAGCGGCTATACTTCGCAAATTCGGACGAAATGCAGAGGCAATAAACTGGATTGAAGATTCGTTGAAAATTGATTTATTTAACTTTGGCTGTCGTTTTGAAAAATATTTACTAACAAATGATAGTAATGTATTGGCTGAAATGCATCAGCTTATGCGTGGCGAAATTCATAATTATGAGGTAGTTGCATTGGATTATATTGCGGCTGGAATGTATTCCGAGGCCAGTCAAATTTTGGAAGAAGGTGCAAAAGTTTGTCCAACAACGCCTATGACCTATTATTACATGGCTTGGGCATTGACATTAGATAGTAAAGATGCAATACCGACACTCGAAAATGCAGCTGCTCATGCGCCTGAATTCTGTTTCCCAAACCGACTCGAAGCCATCTTAGCATTGGAAAATGCACAAAAAATTAACCCAACCGATGCCAAAGCGCCCTATTATTTAGGAAATCTTTGGTACGACAAACGTCAGTATGCCGAAGCTATAAGCTGTTGGGAAAAATCAGCTGAATTGGACGATACATTTCCAACCGTGTTGCGAAACCTGTCGCTGGCTTATTTCAATAAACTGAATCAGGAAGAAAAAGCAGTGGAGTTTTTGGAAAAAGCTTTTGCGCTGGACACGACCGATGCCCGTATACTGATGGAACTCGACCAGTTGTACAAGCGCCTCTGCCGGCCACACGCCGAACGGTTGGCATTTTTGGATAAGTATTTTAATTTGGTAGAACAGCGAGATGACGTCTATCTCGAATATACCACACTTTGCAATCAGACAGGCAATTATGAAAATGCGAAAGAGCTGATTGATAATCGCATATTTCATCCGTGGGAAGGTGGCGAAGGCAAAGTACCGGCACAATATCAGTTGGCGCGTGTGGAGCTGGCTAAAATTGCGATAAAAGAAAAAGAATTCGAAAAGGCGATTTCATTGCTCGAACAATGTCTGGAATATCCACATAACTTGGGCGAAGGAAAACTGCACGGGGCACAGGAAAATGACTTTCATTACTGGCTTGGCTGTGCTTACGAAGGACTTGGCGAAATGGAAAAAGCTTATGAATTTTGGGAGTTAGCCAAAGACGGCAACACCGAACCGGCAGCCGCCATTTTTTACAATGATCAAAAACCGGATAAGATTTTCTATCAGGGACT
>CAMBSB010000288.1 GCA_945870155.1 Paludibacter jiangxiensis
TTTAGACAGAAGAAAACTAAAGGTTTTGAAACTATGCCACTTAATGAAGAAACTTTCGAATTAATTGGAAGCCCTGGAGAGTCAAGTGAGAAAGTCTTTAAAACACTTAAATACAAAGATACACAGGCGCCATTAAAAAAATGGCTCAAGGATGCAGGGATAAATCGAAATATTACTTTTCATTGCTTCCGACATACTTACGCTACTTTGCAGCTCGAAGCCGACACCGATATTTACACTATCCAAAAAATGTTGGGTCATAAAAAAATTGAAACTACTCAGATTTACACGCATTTACTTGACAAAAAGAAAAAAGCCACTACAAATAAAATCAGCATTACTCGTAAATAATCAATACACTTATGAAATCAAAAAATAATCTGCCAGTAACAAATAACGATATTAAAGATTTTGACTTCACAGAATGGGGTAAAATGGACGATATTCCCGGATTTATCAATAAATGTGAATCAATGAATAATAATCTGCTGAAAGCAATTGAACGCTTTGAGCTTATCCTAAATCGTAAAGAATCAACGCAAGAAGATGTTTCTTATCTCAAAACTCTTGATTTTGATTTTAAAATGTTTTCATTTATTCCTATAGCCGTAAAAATTACAAAGGCAGAATCGGATAAATATGATATTATTACAGCACAACAAATTGGTTTTAAAACGATACTGCTATTAAAATTGGTTGGTATAGCATTCGGTAAAAAAGGAAAAGTTAAAAAGAATTACTACCCCGATGATGTTGTTGAAGCAGACCAAGAAAAAAGATTATTCTATGAAAGTCTAATAATCAAGCACTTTAACAGGTCTATAAAGGCATATTGCAATTTTCAAGGCAATCAAGTATCGTATATGTGGTATGATAGGAAGGAGATATTCAAATCAATTATTATTCTTAATATCAATGATTATCGATACTTAGATAAATTATACGAAGACATTTTTTATTTTTTCAAACATTTGCCATTTCATTTAATTGAAAACTATACACCACAAAGTGTTGGTTTTGGTTTTTCCGAACGCAAAAGGCTTGCAGACAAAGAACCAGATATTATAAAAAAGAAACACATTTTTGCCGAAGGTATGGCTCAATTGGAATTTAGTCTTTTAGGAACTAAAGACATTTTCTATGCCTTTAACAAACATGAATATCCAAGTGAAATAATAAAATACAAGAAAGCTATCCAAGTCCTTGATGATCAAATAAAACATTCGTTTTTGGACCATATAAAATCGGATAACAGTAAATCTACGGAAGGAAATATTAGAAAAGAGTCTAACGAAGTAAAAATCAACATTGATTCCAATCAAGATAATAATAATCGTAAATCAATTCAAAGCGAAAAACTAAAACTTGATGATTTCTTTAAAGACAAATCAAATACTATTCTAATATCCCAAATAAAAAATGAATTTCAATCATACTCTGGAAAAAGTATGGCAATAGTAGTTTACTTACTATATACCAAGTACAACCTAATTAATATTTTTCCTAACTCAAAAACACAATCAAGAAAGCACTTTGTCTCACTACTCAAAAACTCAAATGACAATATCATTATGCAATCAATTGATAAACATTTCCTATCTGGAACTGATGAAATTTCTATCTCAGAAAAGGATGCACTTTTCCTAAGTATTAATGAAAAAATCACTCAAATGATAAATAAATAAGTTGTTATGTTGTTTGTTAGTTGTCTAACAACTTCTGACAACTACAAACAACTGATATTCAATTACTTACGATAGTAAATCATATACTTTTGCACCATTGTTCAACCAGTGGTGCATTTTTATTTTATGACCCACATAAAACAAAAGTTTTATGATTACAGATGATTTATCTTTCGAAAAACTACCGCATGCGGTTAGTTTATTAATGGCTGAAGTTTTAGAATTGAAAGCCTTAGTTATTGAAGCGAATAACAGTCGCAAAATCCCTTCCAAGTCCCGGACACCTATTGGCATTGAAGAAGCTTGCCAGATTACAGGCAAAGCAAAACCAACAATCTATGCTTTAGTTCGCACACGAGTACTCCCAAGCTACAAAGCCGGCAAGAAACTTTATTTCTTCGAAGACGAGCTTCTTAAATGGATTGAAAGTGGCAAAAGAAAAACAAATTCCGAAATGAGAGATGAAGTATTTGAGTATTCACAAAAATCAGGAAGGAGAAAATAACCATGTACAACAGAACACTAAAATATATGGAATGTCTTGATACATTCGTTGCAGACTGTAACAAACGATTTTTCAACACCGAAGAAACAGTCAAAGCAGTTCGAAAAGTTGAAATTAAACTTGAAACTATCCAGGAGCAAATAAATAATCTTAATCAAATGCTAAGCAATACGAAGAAGTTAAATCCAATCGGGTTAATTGACAATGCCGATTTCATTGATATAATGAAAATTACCGATAAAACAGCTCAAAATTGGCGTAAAAAAAATATTTTGAAATACTCAACAATCGGAGGTAGAATATATTACCGTATTTCGGATATAATTGAATTATTTGAAGAAAACTATAGCAATTGTAATAAATCAAAAAACAAATAAAATGAACAAACTTATAGATTTAAACGATATAGATAATCAAGCCTATAAAATTTCTGAAAATTGGTTAGAGATTAAAGACCTTGGTAGCAACTCTTATCACTTTGGCTTCTGGTGCGTAAAGCTTTGTTCTTCTGCAAACGGACAGGAATATCTTAAGTATGAAGGTGTTTCAAAAATAGGTTTACTAAGTGTTTTAGAGCATTATGGTTATTACAAGCGATATAGGTCAAACAACACACATATTTTTGTTCAATCCAACAAAAATATCCTAAAGCTTGTAACGCCAACTCAAATGAAAGATTTCGCTTTAGATTTAATCAAATCACTTCCTGAAAAGGTCGATGTTCTTGGTTTCAAAATCCAATCAGAAAAGCTAAAAGAAATTTTCTTGCGTGAACACAATGTTCTCTTTGGTGAAAATGCACTTTCACCGCTTCAAACTCATAAAGCAAACTTTTTGTCGGATGATAAAGATACAATGTATTTTCCTTTTAAAAATACAGTTGTTAAAGTTACTGCAAGTGGCACAAAATTAATTGAATATGAACACCTTGTAAAGTTATGTATATGGGAGGATCATATCATAAAACGCACATTTACGCTTGCAAGCACTAAAACAATGTTTGAAGATTATATCTCAAACATTTCAAATGCTAATCCTAAACGCATAAATGCATTTAGGGTAGCTATTGGATATTGTTTACACCGACATTATTCTCCAGTCAGCACTAAAGCAATTCTGTTATACGACGAGCAACAAACAGATGCAAACAGTGCTCATGGTGGAACCGGCAAAGGTCTTTTTGTTGATAGTCTGGCTAAACTTCGCGAAAGGGAAACCATAGATGGAAAAAAATTCGATGGCAATGACAAATTTGCTTTACAAAGAATTTCCGAATCAACCGAAATTGTCTTCTTTGATGATGTCCGTAATGATTTTGAGTTCGAACGTTTTAACTCTATTCTTACCAATGGCTGGGAGATAGAAGCTAAAAACCAAAAAACATTTAGAATTGCACTTGAAAACAGTCCGAAAATGGTAATTGCAAGCAATTCCATTATTCAAACGAAAGATGGTAATACAGCCGAAAGAAGGCAGTTTATTCTTGAATTTTCCGACTTTTATTCAAAGCTCAAAAATGAAACTCAAAAACCTATCATTGACACGCATGGATGTATATTTTTCGACGAATGGGATGATAATGAATGGCTTGCATTCGACAACTATATGATAAAATCATGTCAAATATACATTAAAGATGGTTTACCTATCAACGAAACTATCAATGTCAGATTCAATCGGCTTTTACAAGCCACCTCAGGTGATTTTGTAGACTGGATGGTACAAAAGGATTTTCATACTGAAGTATTTTATCCTTTTATGTCCAACTTTTGGGAGTTCAGAAGTTTATATTATGGCGAATCTTCCAACTTCAGTTCCAAATCTTTTGGAAGCTGGGTTAAATTATATGCCAAAACCAATGGTTTTGAATATAAAACCAAACGGATTTCCGATGTTACAAACTTCTATTTTACATTAAAATAATCAGAAAAATGCACTATGCGCACTATTTTCTTATTATAATCGAATATCCACTATTTTTTTACTAGGTATCTTTATTATTAGATTTATGGTGCGTATAGTGCGTTTTTTTAAATGGAAACATACTATGAACCTCAAAAACATACAAATCTGCTATTTCAATAACAAAGAAAGTCAGTACCGCCCAGAACCTATTTCACTATATGACTGGCTAACAACTGACAAATTCAAACAACAAATTGAAATTATTAGAGCAACAGCAGACAAAGCAACACGCGACGATTTAAAAGCACAATTACCCTGTACAATGCCAAGTCTTTTAATCGACAAATCCCACAGCGGATTTATTGCAATTGATGTGGATGGTATTAATCACAACGAAAATCTAAATTATACCCCGGCTCAGCTTAAACAAAAAATATCCAACATTGCAAATGTAACCTATTGTGGATATTCTGCAAGTGGTTT
>CAMBSB010000289.1 GCA_945870155.1 Paludibacter jiangxiensis
CTTTTGATAATCATCGCGAAGTAAAGCCCGAAATCATTATCGACGATAACAAAGATGGCGTAGAATTTATCAGTTCGTTGGAAATTGATTTTGTACCTGTAAATGAGTTTAAAATGGAACTTGTTTCGGAATCTAAAATTAGCAATACGACTTTGATATTGAAGAATTCAGCGGATATTATTCAGCATGAAGTTTCACTAAGTATAGACAAACCCATTTCTAAAGCCGAAATTAGTTATTACGATGATGATTTTGGAACAAAAACCGATATTTACGCTTCGTTGCAATTGGTTCAAAATGGAGAAACTACAGAAGTATCAAAAAAACAGTATTATATTGGTGGTGATAAGGAGTTAATAATATTGCCGGTTGCAAGTAACATTATTCCACAAAAAGCTGTTTTGTCGGCTTATTGGGCAAAAGGCAAAGTGGGAGTTTATGCCGGAAATGATGGAAAAATGGCTTACCGATTATTCAGTTTTGAAAATGAAAAAATAACAGATTTTGAATATAATAACAACAAATTTACGGCAAATAGTTACTTTAATGGCATTGAAATAGATGAGACTTATGACCCAAAAAGTATTGAAATCTGTAAGATTTTAAAAGACGAATCGGAGCAAAAAATTGAATTTTCCATTTCGGGAAATACCCTTTATTTTAAGCCCCAAACAAAAGGGAACTACAAAATATTGCAAAATAATAAATCCATAAAACCAGTTTCAATTATTGGTTTAATTCCGAGTTTTTAAGTACAATAAAATAATAGTATAATTAAATCTTTAAGGATAAATTATTAATTATATATTACTAACTTCTCTCTATTCCCCCTTCGGGGGTTAGGGGGCTAATTATTAGCAGAATGAAAAATCACTTCATGCGTTTCATGTTGGCTCTTTTCTTATTTTACTTTCAGCCAACTCATTTGTGTTCAGAAACAAATGCCGCAAATCTAAAAACAGAAACCCTCACAAATCCCCTTGGTATTGATGCAGTGCATCCTCGTTTTTCGTGGCAATTGCAATCGAACAAAACTGGAATTCTTCAAAATGCCTATCAAATTATGGTGGCTGAATCGCCCGAAAAGTTAGGAAAAGAAAAGGATTTGGTTTGGAATTCCGGCAAAATTGAAAGTGGAATTTCTCTGCTTATTCCGTATAATGGCAAAAAATTAGTATCTACCAAAAGTTACTTCTGGAAAGTAAAAGTGTGGACAAACAAAGGTGCAACTAAGTGGAGCGAGGTTGGCAACTGGACAATGGCATTCCTTGAAAATCCATTACCAAAAGCACAATGGATAGGCATGGACAGCATGTTGAATTCTGGCAAATTGACCACAAAAACTAGATTGTCAGCCCGTTACCTGCGCAAGGAATTTACATTTGAAAATAAAGTAAAACAAGCAACATTGTATATCTCCGGTTTGGGAATGTACGAATGTTATATCAACGGCTCTAAAATCAGCAACGATATTTTTGCTCCTACTGCTACCGATTATACCAAACGAGTGAATTACAATGTTTTTGATGTAAAAAATTTGCTTTCGGGCAATCAAAACACCATTGGAGTCATTCTTGGTAATGGACGTTTTTTTTCCATGCGCATGGAAAATGTGCCAGGAGGCGACCCGCTCGATAGTCCGGCACAGGTACATTATGGTTTCCCTAAATTATTGATGCAGTTGAATATAGAATTTGAAAATGGCGAAATGAAAACCATTATAAGCGATACTTCTTGGAAAATTACGACCAAAGGACCTATTATTGCCAACAACGAATTTGATGGCGAAGAATACGATGCTAATTTGGAATTAACGGGCTGGAATAAAAATGGTTATAATGCAACTACTTGGAAAAAGGCTCAAAAAGTAGATGCTCCGGTGGGTAAATTAGTGGCTCAATTGAATCCGAATTTGGCAACTATGCGCATACTTAAACCTGTCTCTATAAATGAAATTTCGAAAGGAAAATTTGTGGTGGATATGGGGCAAAATATGGTAGGATGGCTTGCTGTGAAACTCTACGGAACAAAAAATAAGCCGGTTACGTTGCGTTATGCCGAAACAATACAAAAAGACGGTAATATTTATACTGCCAATTTACGTGGTTCGCGTACCACAGATATTTACACACCTTCAGCCGACGGAACTTTCAGTTACGAACCTCGTTTTGCCTATCACGGTTTCCGATATGTGGAAATTACCGGAATTGATAAAATGCCTACAATCAACGATTTGGAAGGCAAAGTTAATTACGACCAAATGGCAAATAGTGGTACTTTTGAAACGTCGGATAGTACCATTAATCAAATTTACCGCAATGCCTGCTGGGGAATAATGGGCAATTACCGCAGCTTCCCGACTGACTGTCCGCAGCGCGACGAACGTATGGGTTGGTTGGGCGACAGAGCTACAGGATGCGTAGGCGAAAGTTATATTTTCGATAATCAGCTTCTTTATGCGAAGTGGGCGCAAGATATTGACGATTCACAAAAACAAAACGGAAGTTTACCCGATGTAGCTCCGGCTTACTGGCAATTTTATTCCGATAATATAACTTGGCCAGGAGCTTACATTCATATCGTAAATATGCTTTACGAGCAATATGGCGATACAAAACCGATAAAATTGCATTATGCATCCATGAAAAATTGGGTCAATTACATGCAAGCCAACTACATGAAGGATTATATTATTACCAAAGACCAGTACGGCGATTGGTGTATGCCGCCCGAAAATTTGAATATTATTTGGTCAAAAGACCCCGCTCGCATCACCGATGGACAAATTCTTGCTACCAGTTTTTTTTACAGAATTCTGAATATCATGTCCAACTATGCCGAAATAACTGGAAATCCCGCTGATAAAAAAGTTTTTTTAGAGTTGGCTGCGAAAGTTAAAACGGCATACAACGATAAATTTTTCCAAAAAGACAAAGCCCAATATGGCAACAATACAGTTACAGCTAATATTATTTCGCTGATGCAAGGGTTGGTTCCCGAGGGCTATGAACAAAAGGTTTTTGAGAATTTATCCGGACGAATTGAAGGTGAATTTAACTCGCATGTAAGTGTTGGATTGATTGGAATTCAGTTTCTAATGCGCGGACTTACGGCGTACAACCGACCTGATTTGGCTTACAAAATTGCCACCAACCGTACCTATCCAAGTTGGGGCTATATGATTGACAATGGGGCAACTACGACATGGGAACTTTGGAATGGCAACACCGCCGACCCGGCCATGAACTCAGGCAATCACGTTATGTTGTTGGGCGATTTACTAAGCTGGTATTACGAAAGTTTAGGTGGCATACAAACAGATAAATCAGAAGTTGGATTTAAGAAAATTATATTGAAACCAATTTTCCCTGTAGGATTGAATTTTGTAAAAACCTCACACAATTCGCCTTATGGAGTAATAAAAAGTGAGTGGAAAAGAGATGGAATTGATTTGAACTTGAGAGTTTCCATTCCAGCAAATACTACAGCCACTGTTTATATTCCATCGCCTGAAACTGCCACAATTACTAATAATGGAAAAAGTTTGAGAAACTTTAAAAACATAAAATTTATCACTGAACAAAACGGAATTGTAACTCTTAATATTGGTTCAGGAGACTATGATTTCAAGATACAAGCGGAGAAGAAATAATATATAAATTCAAAATTTAATATTTTTGATTGTTTTTATTTTACTTACAAACACGATTGTTTTCAATTGAACGATTGATAGTAAAAGTACAAAAATGTATAAGGCTATAAAACCTCCATCTTTTTTGAGGTTTTTAGCCTTTTTTTTCGTCTAAACTTTTGAACCGTTATACAAAACTTTTAATCAATACTTTCCAACCCAAATATGTACAAAAAATCACTTTTTGCTTTATTAGTTTGCTTCTCATTTCAGACTTTTGCCGCCAATAAAAACACGACACGAATTGACTCATTGCTTTCGGTAATGACGCTCGACGAAAAAATTGGGCAGATGACCCAAATGTGCTTTAGCACCATTACCCTCGACGGAAGCAAAACGCTCGACCTAAATGTGGCTAATTTCAGGCAGTTAATTAAGCAACAGCACATTGGGTCGTTTTTGAGTGGTAGCGACAGTTATGCCAAGTGGTTCGAATTTATTACGGCCATACAAAAAGTGGCGGTAACCGAAACTCGTCTCGGAATTCCACTGATTATTGGTATCGACCACGTGCATGGTGCAAATTACATTACCGAAGGTACTATTTTTCCACACAATTTGATGTTGGCTTGTAGTTTCGACAAAGCCTTATTGGAAAAAGTTGCCAACGTTACAGCCATCGAAACAGCACCTGTGGGACTTAGTTGGAATTTTGCACCGGTGCTCGATGTGGGGCGCACGCCTTATTGGCCTCGCTTTTACGAAACTTTTGGCGAAGACACGCATGTTACGGCCGAAATGGGAAGTGCATTTATCAAAGCGTACCAAAATGTTCCCGAAATTGCACCTTATAAACTGGCAGCTTGTGCCAAACATTTTATTGGCTACTCCGACCCTAAACACGGCTACGACTGCTCACCTTCTG
>CAMBSB010000290.1 GCA_945870155.1 Paludibacter jiangxiensis
GATACATTTGCCATATCGTAAGCCGCTTGTGCCGTGCGCTGACTAGGAAACCATGCTGCCGATTTTACCTGTGCCAATGTGAGGCTAGCCGTTGCTTGATTGGTGTAAGGAATGGGTTGGAAAGCATCTCCCAAAAATCCGGCACAAGGCAAACCCGTAATCCAACCATTGGCAATTTGCAATTCTTTTAAATTGCCCTGCGCATCGAAACGCAAATCGGCAATATCATCCATCCACCAGGCGATATTTCGCAACAAAGGTTTGCTGCAATCAAAGTGTCCGGTGTTTGGGTCGAAAAAATAGGAGAGCGGTTGATTGTAAGTAGAACGTTGTCCGCGGGTGTAGGAGTATGTGCCTTCGGTGCTGATATTAGCAGTTAAATCGCGGCTATAGCTGTCCCATTCCATAAATTCACCTTGTGTGGAAAGTACAGGAACGGTAGTTCCATTTCCGCAATAAGAAGCTGCTTTGTGAATAATGGCAAAAGCAATATTGGAGGGCGAATTGGTAACAATGTAGCGCGGCATGGGATTGGTTCCCGAGTGTCCGGTAAGTATCCACGGAACGGTTTTTAGCTCAGTGTAACCAGTAAGCGTCGAAAATGCCTGCAACATGGATTGAATCTGACCAGTAGCTGTTACATCGTCGTGATAAAAATTATCCGATGACCACAAAATAGCAAAACCGTGTTTTGCACAAACGGCACGCACATCAGGGTCTTCAACCATGGTTTGTTCCAACACAGCCGTACTTGCAACCAACACAGCAGTAATTTTTTGGCATGCAGGCGGAATCCACAAAAATGGTGTTAAGGTATATGCACTTCCCTTATTGTCGGTGGTCGAAATGGATGTTCGCCATTGCCAATCCTGCCGTTTTGCTTGTTGGGAATAGACCGAAAAGTGGTTGGCTATTAAGCTGAAAATAAAAAATAAGACAATGTTTTTTTTCATAAAAGTTGATTTTTTGAAATAGCATCTGATTTACCAAACAAAAATAAAGTTTCAAAAATCAACTGAATAGGATTATTGTTACAAAAGATAAGACAATTGTAAAATCACAACTATTTTGCTGCTCCAATTGGTATCCAAACGGGATTTTTCGAGGGGACTAAAGTTGGTTTTCCCTTCAAATAACCCTGTTTTACAAGATAATTATCCATTAATAGAAATGCATTAATAACTTCCTGCTCTGTTGCTTTCCAATTAACACAGACAAAGGCGTGTTTGGTGTTGGGTAGTAAAATCAGTTTACATTTATTACCTGCTTTTTTCATAGCTTCAGTAAATTGTACGGATTGTTCGGGTAAAATAACTGTATCGTCGGTGCCATGTAAAACCAAGGTTGGCGGTTGGTTTTTATGCACATTGTAAAGTGGTGAAAGCTTTCGGGCAAGTTCAAGTTGTTCTTGGTTTGGAATCAGACTTTCGGCAGTTGGCTTTTTATCAAGCGCCGCACCACCAATAATCCGGTTGATAAACGGACTAGTCGTAAATTCGGAAAGCGGATTGTAAAGCACCATGGCATTGGGTACGGCACTGATTTTCAAGTTGTCGGTCTGGTCATCAAAACCGTCTACTGTTCCCAAACACGAAGCCAAATGTCCACCGGCCGAATCGCCTGCAACAATAATTTTGTCGGGGTCAATGCCCAATTCTTCAGCATGTTCCCGGATATACCGGATAGCAGATTTACAGTCGGCAAGGCAATCACCAACCGTAACACTTCCATCGGCTTTCACCAGGCGATAATGAATGCAAAAACCAACCGCACCACGGCTGGCAAAATAGCGGGCATGCGGAAAAAAAGTCTCAGTAATACCGCCCGTCCAGCCACCACCATGAATCCATACTACTGCTGTTCGGCTTTTAAGCAGCTTTTTATAGACAGGTTGAACATAGTAGATTTTCACTTCTTCGTTGCCGGTTATACGAAACACAATTTCTTTCATTGCAGGACCACGAAGAAGTGAATCAAACGAAATATTTGTATCTCCGGCAGATAAATGCGTACAAACCAGAAAAACTGAAATAAACAAAAGAACTTTTATTCCTCTCATTCGTAAAATAACTATCAAATCTATAGTATCATTTCTTATACAAATCCTTCACTTCACTTTCTTCCAGCGCTCTGTCCCACAAGCAAAAAGCTGATGTAACGGCTGAATGACCCATAAAAAAGTCGAGAGCATCGGTGGTGATTTGCGTAGTTCCGGCTGCTGAAGCTACTTTTTCGCCGTTCAGGTATAGTTTCATTTCGGTTTCGCTGGCTGTAAGTACCACAAAGTACCATTTGCCCGGCTCAATTTTTGGACCCCAGAAAGTGTTGGGGCGGGCAACCAAACGTCCGTTTTCGATGCCGCACGAAATGGTGCGGTAGCTTTTACCAAAGGCATTGTAGCCATCTTTTCCAAACAACCGACCTTCCGATTCGTTGGTTTTGAACCACAGAGCCACGGTCATTGCGTTTTCGCGCATATTCAGATGGTGAACACGCAAACCGGGACGCATTGTTCCCCTCGAAACATTCACATCCACTGCAGCAGCTAGTTTCGGGTCGTAAGCCGACACTTCAACTGCTTTTCCGTAAGGACTTTTCACGACTTTCGAGTATGGATTTATCCACAATTGGAAATTAGCTTTCAGTGGATAATCACCTGTTTTAGCATTCCATTTATCAAAATTCACAGCGCCAAGCGGACCAGTTAAAGTTGGTTTTTCAATGGTTTTTGTTGCATCTCTAAAAATTGTGATTCCGTTTAAAGCAATGGTTTGTCCATCCGGAAGTTCCACTTTTACTGTTGTTTCGCTTATTCCAAAACGAATAGAAATAGCATGCCAACCGGCTTTTAAGCCAATTTTACCCGAAGGATTTCGCCCAAAAACGCCGTGTTGAACTACAATTTCGTTATCAACCCGAATCTGATTCTGACAAGTAGATTGTTTTGAACCCAAAAAAGCAATTTCGCCTGAATTAAGCGTGGACTTAAACTGATAAATACCATCCATTGGCGCCTGAAAATAACCCGAATAGGCACGAACTACATTCCGGCTTTCTGACGATTCCATTACGGAACTTCTTTCTGTTTTATAGGGTTTTAATCCATCGATATCCAAAAAGTCGTTATCGCGGCGTTTACCCGTTTGGTCGAAAAGCTGCAATTCAAATCCGGCTTCTAATTTGGGTAAATTTATGAGCGCTTCTAACCATTTAGGTTCCGGTTGAAGTTCAGTTTTTATCGCTGAATTCGGGACATAACGCAAATCATTACTCTTTATCAGCTGATAATCAGAATTATTTATAGCATATTTCACTTCGAAAGGCATTGGCTCTAAGCTGTTGATATTCCAGAATAGCGGGTCGCAGATAACCAATTCTAAAGTGTGCCAACCTTTACTGAGTACCACTTCACCCCGTCGGTGAGCAAGTTGATTGTGAAAAACACCAACATGTTCAATTACAGATTGGTTTGAAATATCGAGCGTTACCGGACCGCAGGAATTGACATCAAATTTATATACGCCATTTTCTTTTGCATAAAACAAACCCGTAAAGCGGTAAAAACCATTAGTTTGGTCTTCTAATCGTTGTTTTGAAATTGCTTGAGGCAATACAAATTCGGGAACAACTGTTGTAACTATCGGCGTTTCTTGATTCAAATCAGGCATAAGTATTCGCGATGATTCGAAGAAGCCTTTATCGTTGTAAAGTTTAATGTTTTTTTCATAAACACGTGCCAATAAACCGGATTTGCTGTTTTGCGGTGCTGTTTCAACGCCTTTTGCAGCCAGCTTTTTTACAAAATCAGCTTTCAGAACCTCACTCTTATTCACACCGAAAGCCCATTCAGGATTATAGACAATAGCTTTAAGCTGAACACTTTCAGTTACTGTAAATGGTTTTTCGTAAAGCGTTGAGTTTTCATTTGGCTCGCTGCCATCGAGCGTGTATCGAATTTGTGCGGGTGCAGCAACGCGTTCAAAATGAACTGTTTCTTTTTCATTCACCAAATAAGTTGGTGCTTTATTTTCATTGCGAGTATAACGTAAATTGTTGATATCGAAGCATTCACCACGCACTAGCAAAATCGGGCGGGCAGGTTTGGCATCAGTTTTCAACACCTGTTTTCCGTCGCGGTTCATTTCCAATACCGTACGACCACCATCTGTTTTTCCAAACTGATAAACATCTGTCTTTTTACCAATTTGCACAGTAAGTTCGGTACGGTCTGCATTCCAATTGGTTTTCGGAAGTGGTTCACCGTGTTTATAAGGATATACCAAAATACGAAATTCGGGTGAAACTGTCTGTGCCGGAACCACCACCTGATTATAACCCTCGTAATTTTCGAAACGTGGTACCGGAAACCCATAATCGGTATTTCGCCACAACACACGCACCAAACAAAGCGGGTCACCTTTTCGCGGTTTTATTTTTCCTGTTAGCGAGTCGCGTGGCATACCCACTTTTCCTAAGATTAAATCGTCGATGCGACTGTCGGATGGATTGGTGTTCTGAAACTGAATTTCGGGTGTTAC
>CAMBSB010000291.1 GCA_945870155.1 Paludibacter jiangxiensis
GCTTTGGTTAAATGAATAGTTCCCATTTTTTTTACTTCTTTTGTTTGTGTGTTTTGATTTTGATTTTCTTCTTTTGTTTTACCTGCACATGCGGTAAAAGCAATTACTGCCAACATCAATGTGGCACCGATTAGTTTCTTCATGCTGATATTTTTTAATTTATTGAATAATTATTTGTTTTTTAATTTGTGGATATTTTTACATTAATTTTGACTTCTTCTTCTAGGCTCTTTAATCTTAATTCTTGTACTATATTCTTTGGTCTTTGCTCTTTTGTCTTTTGTCTTTATTCTTTATTCTTTGCTCTACAAAGCACATCCCCAAATAGATGGCTCATCATATTGATTTCCTGAATCTTCCTGAACTATTTCACTCCAGCCTAATTCATCAAGCGTTTTGCCAATTTGCTCACGTGTAACTTCATCGGTATGATTTACAGTAATTTGACCATCTATTCTATTCATTTCAGCACCAAAAACTCCTTGTAGAGTTCCCAAAGTTTTAAGTACTTTATTATCACAAGTCATGCATTGCGATTTTGAAACGTAAAACGTACTATACATTTTTTTGCTCTTTATTTGGTTCGTATTTATCAAATTTCATTACTTGTTTCTGGTCGCTTTTGGCAGGTGGAGCAGCGCAAGCACCGCCCGGACAGCCTATATTTAAAATTGCTTGAAATGCAAAAAAAACTCCTCCCATCAAATAAATACTTTCTTTGGTTGATATATAGCCAATTATCATCAACAATCCAAGTATCATTTTAAATCCTCTTGAGAAATCCCAGGCCGTAAAATATTTTTTAATTGCTTCCATCAACTTTATTTTCTTTCTTTTTGAATAAATCTAATAATAAATAACCCATAATCGCGCCATAAACTATGCTTATATAAGGATTTGACGTAATGGGGCAAGTGCCACTTGAGCAACCAATGAAATAATAATACATATATCCTCCTATTGCGCCCACTGTAAGGCCAATAATTTTAAGGAGATGTTTAATTAAAAATTCTTTTATCATTTTAGTTTGTTTTAAAATTCTATTCTATGTTCATTCAAACATGTATTCATATATAATCCAAAAAAAATATAAATCTACACACAATTGCAAGTACGAATACAATCAATAATCTGTATCATTTGCTTGTTTTTCAAAGAGTAATAACAATTTTTACCATCGCGTCGACAATTTAAAATCCCTTTGGCACGCATATCCGTAAGGTGGTGTGATAATAATGATTGTTCACAATTCAATTCCTCTCCCAGTTGCGAAACATTCATTTCTTCCTTTTGCGAGAGCAAAGAAATGACACATAAACGCGTACCATTTGAGATAGCTTTAAGTGTGTAAGCTGCTTTTTCCATTCGTTCTATTTCAATAATCTGATTCATATTTGATATTTCGTGCAAATATATGAACATTTATTCATATTTAAAAATTATTTTACTATTATTAAGAAACAATATATTTTATGCCTTAAAAACTAAAAAAAAGATGTGATAATAAAGATTTGTAGCGCTGGTTTTTAAAGAAAAAAGTATCTTTGTAAGCTAATTGCAAAATGATGAATGAACAGCTTACAAAAATATGCACAAACTTTGTTTCGGAACTAAACGAAGCAATAGGAAATCAAAGTGGCGATTCTATTTTTATTTTAGTTGATAATAATACCGAAAAATATTGTTTACCTACTTTAATGAAGTCGGAGAAACTTATTGGAAGTAATATAATCACCATAACTTGTGGAGATGAAAATAAGAATGTAGAATCGGCTGTAAAAATATGGAAATACCTGAGCGAAAATGGCGCGACGCGTAAGTCTCTGTTAATCAATGTTGGTGGTGGAATGATTACCGATATAGGTGGATTTACAGCTTCAACATTTAAACGCGGATTAAGATATATCAATGTGTCAACTACCCTGCTTGGTGCTGTTGATGCAGCTACAGGTGGTAAAACTGGTATTAATTTTTTAGGTTTAAAGAATGAAATTGGCGTTTTTTCTCCCGCTAACGAAGTACTTATCAATATTGATTTCTTTAAAACTTTAGATCATAAAAATTTGCTTTCAGGTTTTGCCGAAATGATAAAACATGCATTAATTGATACCAGAGAGGAATGGCAAAAGATATTGCAATTTGACCTTGAAAAAATTGATTTAGAGGAGTTAAGACCTTTACTAACAAAGAGTTTCAGAATTAAAGAACGTATAGTTGCTCAAGATCCTCACGAAGCAAATATTCGGAAAGCATTGAACTTAGGACATACTTTTGGTCATGCATTCGAAAGCTATTCTTACAAAACAAAAAAACCTGTTTTACATGGTTATGCAGTGATGTGGGGTATGCTTTGCGAGCTTTATTTATCTCATATTAAACTTAATTTCCCAAAAGATGACTTGTTGAAATTAAAGTATTTAACAAAAGAACATTATGGATCATTTATTTTTGATTGTAATGACTATGAGCCTCTTTTTGAATTGATGACCCACGATAAGAAAAATGATTCGAAGGAAATAAATTTCACATTGTTATCTGATATTGGAAAAATAGAAATAAATCAAACCGCTGGTAAAAACGAAATTTTTGAATGTTTTGATTGGTTTACAAGTCAGTTATAAAATTTAAGCTGAACAAAACATGATGAATCATTGATATTTTTTATATATAAATTTATCATAACTTATATCAATAATTTAGGACTAAAGTATAAGATTAAATATAAATAAAAAAACTACATAACCCAACCAATTCCCCCTTTAGGGCCTGCCTGCGGTAGGCAGGGGTTAGGGGGCAGGTATAAATTATAAACGCATGAAAAAAACATTGATAATAGGTGCAAGCAATAATCCTGAAAGATATGCTTACAAAGCAGCTGATAGGTTGCTAAATCATGGACATGAAATAAAAATGCTGGGACTTAGAAACGATAATATTTTTGGCAAAACTATTGATACTGACCGCAAACAATACCAAGGAATTGATACAGTAACACTTTATATAGGACCACAACGGCAGCCGGATTATTATGAATACATATTGTCGCTTCAACCCAAACGAGTGATTTTTAACCCGGGAACTGAGAATGAAGAATTTGAAGATTTACTCACTAAAAACAATATTATTGCCGAAGAAGCTTGTACATTGGTACTGCTAGGAACAGGACAATATTAAACGCTTAAATCACAACCTGCCCCCTAACCCCCTAAAGGGGGAATATTGAGGGGGAATATACAGTTAGATAAAAAATAACTTCATAGTAGATACAAAAACTGACATTCTTATAAAATTTTCTTTTTAATTAGTTAGGCATTGTTAAAGACAGCATTTTAATGCAATATGAAGAATGAAAACAAATAAAAAATGAGTTTTGAACGAGATAAATCTATTAAAACACAAATAGATAAAACACTTACAAGCAAAAATATATTTAGTTCAAACAAGAGGGTGATTTAACATTACTAAGAATAACAAAAATACCGATCTTATTCCCCCTTTAGGGGGTGAGGGGGCAGCTAAAATAATTAACACATGAAGATTGCATTAATAGGATATGGAAAAATGGGCAAAATTATTGAAAGAATTGCCCTGGAACGTGGTCACAATATAGTTTCGATAATAGACATTGATAACAAAAAAGACTTTGATTCTGAAGCTTTTAAAAGTGCAGATGTAGCAATCGAATTTTCAGTACCACAAGTGGCTGTTGATAATATTAAAAGTGCATTTAAAGCAGGTGTTCCCATAGTTTCGGGTACCACAGGATGGTCGGATGCTTTACCGGAATTGAAAAAATTAATAGATGCAAACGGTTACACGCTCTTTTGGGCATCGAATTATAGTTTAGGAGTGAATATATTTGCTGCTGCCAATGTGTTTTTAGCAAAGCTCATGAATAGTTATCCTAACTATAATGTAGAAATGACTGAAATACATCACACACAAAAATTGGATGCTCCAAGTGGCACAGCTATCACATTAGCTGAAGGAATTTTGGAAAATTTGGAAAGAAAAACAAATTGGACAAAAGAAGTCGAAACTAAACCAACTGATTTGGCAATTAAATCAATCCGTGAAGGTCAAGTGCCCGGCATTCATACCATTCGTTATGAATCGGAAGTTGACTCTATAGAGATAACACACGATGCAAAAAGTCGTGAGGGTTTTGCATTGGGTGCTGTGGTAGCCGCTGAATTTACAGCGGGTAAAAAAGGATTACTCGGAATGCATGATTTGATGAAATTTTAATATACAATTCAAGTATTGATAAAGATAAGTATTTATAAATCATAAAATATATTGTATTAATAGAAATTATAGTACTATGTATTACATAGTACTATAATTATTTATATTTTTGTGATGTTTAATAGAGATTATATAAGTTAGTTTGTTATTGATATTTTAGTTTGAAATTAGATAAGGCACAAGCGAGTACCATAACTAAATCACGGAAATCATTTATATATGATCTGATTTCTTCTTTGACAATACGAAATATTTTGCAGTTGCCAATT
>CAMBSB010000292.1 GCA_945870155.1 Paludibacter jiangxiensis
TCTGATAAATAGCGATAACAATCTTCATCTGTTGAAAATGCTTTGTGAAACTTTATTGAATTCACACCTAAAAATTGATTTCGTTGATTCATGCTACAAAAGTAGCAATTATAAAAATAGTGGGCGGTCTAAGCGCCTATACCAATAAATCAATTATCTAATAACAATTAAAATACTATTATCATGAAAAAAATTACTTTAATTATTACATTTTTCGCATTTGCACTTTTTGCAAATGCACAGGTAATATACGACGAAACGTTTACGGCATTCCCTACATCAACCGATGTTACAGGCATCCCAACAAATGGTTGGTTAAATTGGGCGTCTAATATTGGCCCTGCTTTGACTGATGTAAGAACTGTTAACTCTTCGGCTTTAGCCTATTCCGATGCCGGAGGTTTAACTGCATTATCCGGACTTGGCAATTCATTGTGGAACGATTATACGGGTGTAAGTGGCAATAATTATATTACATATAAAGAATTTAGTTCAACACCGGTAGAAACTGGTTCAATTTACATGTCTTATCTTTTTCAAGCTATAAAACAAGGCGGCTCACAAGGTGAAGTACTTGGTATTACCGATTCAATTCATAGAGGAGCAATGCGTACATGGATTGGGAAAGGTAATGATGCAACAACTTACAAATTAGGACTTGTAAGATCAAGCGGATCATCGGCTGATATTCAATATATTGCTGGAAAATCATACACTTATGGTACAATTTATTTTATTGTGCTTAAGTATGAATTTGCTACTGGTAAAGCTTCGCTATATATAAACCCGGGAGTTGGAACAACGACTGAAGCTACAGCCGAAGTAATAGACGATACAAAAGGAACTGCAAGAACATCAATGCGATATTTAATGGTTAGAAATGGAGGAAGTAATAAAGCATATTATAATGCTTCTAGCGTACGCATTTGCTCATCGTGGACAGATGCAGTTGCAGCGTTTAAAACATCGCTTCCAAAAATTTCGACGCCAACAATTGGAAATGCACAAACGGTAGATGTTGAGAGCTTTACAGCAAATTGGACACCAGTTAGTGATGCTATTGGGTATACCGTTTATGTTTACAATGGTGCAGTAATGTGTAATAAAGTTGAAGTTGATGGACAGGCTAAAACAAATGCTTTGATTGAAGGATTGGTCTCCAATACCGATTACACCTATAAAGTTCAGGCTAAAGGAGATAATGTATCGAAAGCGAGTTCAGATTTATCTTCAGCATCTGCCATTTTTAAAACAGCTGACGGAAGATTATCATTAAATCCTGATTTTTCGGATGGTAATTGGGGTACTGTTTATGAAAGTAGCATCGATGAGCCTGCAACAGGTTCTTTTCCAACTTTCGCCAACAATGGCTTTAATGTAATTAAAGGATTATGCAGTCATTCGAACAAAACTGGACCTAACGCTGAAGTACATACACACTCAATAAAATTGGATAAGGGTAGTAGTGGAGCCATGTTAATTTTGCCATCAATGAAAAGAATTTCGCGTGTCGAAATCCATGCCTGGACTGGAACTGCACTACGTCCATTTTTACTTCAGGAATTATTAAGTGATGGTACATGGTCGACTGGTGAGTTATTTACTACAAATGATGTAGCTAATGCTGACAATATTTTTGTTTCAACATTAACACGTAGTATTGGTACTAAACTTCGAATTATAAATACCGGAGGTGGTGCATTAAATATCGGTCAAATATTGGTTGAATCTTCGCCAAATGCTGTTAATACACCTACAGTTTCAAACCTTATACGAGCAAATGGAAAAACTATATTTGTTGCTGAATTAGGGAATATTGATGTTTATAATTTGCAGGGTGCATTAGTAAAACAAGCTAAAAATGTAAATCAACTATCTACCAATTTGAAAACAGGATTATACATTGTTAAATTCACCAATCAAGCTGGTCAGGTATTTACAAACAAATTAATATTTAAATAAATTAATTCATTTACAAACAGCGTGTTGATTATATCGACACGCTGTTTTTTATTGGTAAAAGTGCATTTCCAATAAGTTTTTCATATATTTGCACTCCTACAAATCTATTACTTCTACCGCAACGAATATTATGTTAAGAAAAAATCTGATTTACTTCTTTATACTTATTCAATCTGCCCTTTCGGCACAGGATTGGCAAGATGTGCGGTTCTCTTCTTTAAGTTTACAAAATGGACTTTCGCAATTGTCCATTACTGCCATTTTTCAGGACTCACAAGGACTTATGTGGTTTGGCACCCGCGATGGTCTGAATAGTTACGATGGTAAAACTTTTCGGGTTTACAGACCAAATCAAATCGACAATCGTATTGACAATCATATTGTTGCAATGTGTGAAGACGCCGAACGCAATCTATGGATTGGAACCATTAACGGTTTAATGTGTATGGAATACAATACCGGGAAATTCAGTACCTTTCTTAACGACAAAAAAAATCCAACTTCGCTTTCGGATAATTATATTTTCGCGTTGGCAACCGACAATAAAAACCGTATTATTATTGGCACAAAATCGGGTCTCAATGTTTATAACAAATCAACAAACGGTTTTAAATCCTATTTTTTTGATGGTCAACTAAAAAATAACCCTATTCGAAGTTTGTGTGTTTCAAAAGATGCATCTATCTATATTGCCACTGTCTCGAAGGGATTATTTCAAGTGGATTCAGATTTAAATTTAATTAATCAGTTTAAAATTGACAATCAGCCCGTTGAGAAACAGATAAGTGTTGTTTTTGAAGATAAAAGCGGTTTAATATGGTTTGGGGGCATCAACAAAGGGCTTTGCGTATTGAATCCGGGCAATAAAACCATGCAACGATTTACTATTAATGATGGAGTAGAAGACAATAATATTCGGGCAATTGAAGATGATGGTAAAGGGAATTTAATTATCGGTACTTATAATGGTTTGTATTTATTCAATAAAGCAACCACCAATTTCACACCGTTTGCATCGCTTTATACTCCCGGAGGAGAAATAAATCACTATTCTGTTTTGACCACAAAATTTGATAATGCAGGCACACTTTGGGTAGGAACTTATGCCGGCGGAATTGCGTATTACCATCCTAATAATAAAAAGTTTAGTTATTACAATCCTGCCGAAAGTAATAAATATACCGGTGTTATAGGCATGATGGTCGAAGATAAAAATCGCAACTTATGGATAGCATCCGAAGGAGCCGGGTTGATTAGCTGGAATACGAATAACCGCAAGTTTACATATTACCGAATTGAACCCGAAAACGGTAAAAACTACAGCAGAAACATCATAAAAAGTCTGTTTTATGATGGCACAAATATTTATTGCGGTACTACGCGTTCCGAAATTTACCTTTTCGATACTAAAAGCTTACTGTTTAAATTTCTTTATAAACTCAACGATGAGCGAAAGGTAATTTACAATTTAGTAAAAGATAGCGAAGGCAACCTGTGGGCTGGTGCAACCGGCGACAAAAATGGCTTGTATCGTATTCACAAAAACGGTGAATTACAAACAGAATTCATATCGGGTAAAAATACTAACTATAGCTTTAATGATGTTCGTTCACTTTTACTTTTGCGTCAGAATGAACTATTAGTTGGTACGCATTTCGATGGTTTATTATTGTTCGATTATGCTCGAAATACTGTAAAACCCATTCCATTACAATTAAAAAACGAACCGAATGTAACAGGAAATAAGCATATTACATCTATTTTTAGAGATTCAAAAAAAAGGATATGGATTGGTACGTACGGAAAAGGGGTGTATTGTTACACCGAAAAAGAAGGTATTATTGCACACTATGATAAAAAAGCCGGTTTAATTGACGATGATGTTTGCTCTATTATTGAATCGGACAGTAAGAATATTTGGATTGCTACCAAAAATGCAATTTCGGAGGTGAATATCAGTACACGTAAAATTACTAATTACAACAACAACAATGGCATCTATTTACGCGAAATAAGTCAACAAGCGGCATTTAAAAGCAGCGATGGACGTTTGTTTTTTTCAGGCAGTAATGGTTTTATTTCTTTTTATCCTCAAAAATTGAGTGCAAATAATTTTATTCCCCCTGTAATTTTTACTTCGTTTTCGGTTAACAACGCACGAGTTGAGGTCAACGATTCGTCGAAAATACTAACTCAAAACTTAAACACGATTGATGAAATTGAACTCAATTATAATCAATCTAATATAAACATCACCTTTGCAGCACTTAATTATATTTTCCCGGAACATAATTCCTACGCCATAATGCTCGAGGGAGTTGACCGCGACTGGACTAACATTGGAACACGAAACGAAATGAATTATGCCAATTTAGCCCCGGGAAGCTATACTTTCAAGGTGAAAGCTGCCAACAATGATGGTTTGTGGAACCAAACGCCAGTAATATTAAGAATTCACATTTCACCACCCTTCTGGAAAACATGGTGGGCTTTTACTTT
>CAMBSB010000293.1 GCA_945870155.1 Paludibacter jiangxiensis
GTGGAATGCCTTACAGGTGAAGTGGGCAGTTCGCCTGCTTATGGTGGCGGAATGGTGTTTGCAGCCAACGAATACGCCAAAATGGTGGGCATAAAAGATGGCAAAATTGTATGGGAAGGCTTTGATTATCTGCCCGATGTATCGAGCCCTGTAGCATATAAAGATATGGTATTTTTCACAACTTCGTATGGCGATTTGGCTTGTTTTAACCAGAAAGATGGCGCTGTGCTTTGGCATCACGAGTTCGACAATGGCTTTTACGGCTCACCTGTAGTTGCCGATGGAAAACTGTATTGCATTGACCGCACCGGAACAACCGTTATTGTGGAAGCTGCACGCGAGTTTAAACTTATCGGGCAACCTACTTTGGGCGAAAAATCGGATTGCACACCTGCTTTTGCCGATGGAACTATGTATATTCGTGGACAAAAGAATTTATATTGTATAGGTAAATAATGATTGAAACCACCCAACATATTGTAGAAAAGATAGTTGCAGAAACCGGCACTGGTCGCGACCGACTGATTCCCATACTTCAGGCAATACAGGCAACGTATAATTATTTGCCGGTTGAAGCGTTGGAGAAAGTATGCGAACTGACTGATATCACACAGTCGCAAATAACCGGTGTTTCTACCTTTTACTCACAATTTAGGCATAAACCTGCCGGAAAACACACCATAAAAGTTTGTGTAGGAACAGCTTGCCACGTAAAAGGTGCTATGCAGGTTTTCGATGCTTTCAAACGTCATTTGAAATTGGAAAATGGCGAAGATACTGATGCTGAAGGACTTTATACATTGGAAGAAGTTGCTTGCTTGGGATGCTGTACGCTGGCTCCAGTGGTTCAAATAGATGATGTAACTTATGGTAAAGTAAGTCAGAGTGAGATTGAGAATGTGCTCGAAGATTTTGCGGGAAAAGCAGATCAGGATAAATCTTCAAAAACCGAATTCGTTAGCAGCGACTTGAAAAAAGGCGAAATACGCCTCGGTTTGGGTTCGTGTTGTGTGGCAAGTGGCAGTTCCGAAATTGAAGAAAGCGTACTACACACTTTGTCGAAAAATAGCATTGACACCAATGTAAAGCAGGTTGGTTGCGTGGGAATGTGCCATCAAGTGCCTTTACTCGAGATTGTGGAAGAAAATAAAGAGCCGATTTTATATGCCAAAGTACGGCCGGAAGATGTGAAAGGAATAATCCTTAAACATTTTAAACCAACAGGTTTTGGTCAGAAAATAAAAAGTCGGTTTTTATCCACTATTGAAAATATTTATAACAACCCGAATTATACAGCAGTTGAAAATCGTTTTTTGGATGTGCGCGAAAAGCAAGTGGATAATTTTTTAAACAAACAAAAACACATTGCCACGGAATTAAAAGGAGTTTTAAATCCTATTGATATTCAGGAATACAAATCGAATGGCGGTTTTCAGGCATTGCTAAAATGTTTGCGACATATGACGCCCGAAGAAGTGGTGGAGCAAATCAAAATCAGCGGATTGCGTGGTCGTGGTGGCGCAGGTTTTCCAACCTGGATAAAATGGGACATGGTTCGTAACGAACAAACAGCCGAAAAATACGTAATTTGCAATGGCGATGAAGGCGACCCTGGCGCATTTATGGACCGTATGTTGCTCGAATCGTTTCCTTTTCGGATTATCGAAGGATTAACCATTGCCGCCTATGCAACCGGTGCTACCAAAGCATTTTTGTATATCCGTGCCGAATATCCGCTGGCGGTTAAACGCATTCAGGATGCCATTATCGAATGTAAAAAAAATCATTATTTAGGAGAAAATTTATTGAGTAGTGATTTTTCGCTCGAAATGGAAGTTTTTCAGGGTGCTGGCGCATTTGTTTGCGGTGAAGAAACGGCTTTGATAGCTTCGATGGAAGGCGAGCGCGGTATGCCCCGCATTCGTCCGCCTTACCCGGCCAAAGAAGGACTGAACCACTTCCCTACCCTTGTAAATAATGCTGAAACGCTGGCCAATATAGCCTGGATTATACGAAATGGCGCAGACCAATTTAACTCCATTGGCACAGCGGACAGTTGCGGTACAAAAGTATTTGCACTGGCTGGAAAAGTGGCTCGTGGTGGATTGATTGAAGTGCCTATGGGAATCACTATCAACGAGATAGTAAACGATATTGGTGGAGGAATTCAGGGTGGTAAAAAATTTAAAGCCGTGCAAATTGGTGGTCCTTCGGGTGGTTGTATTCCCGCTTCATTGGGTGATACACCGGTTGACTTTAAGCATTTAATGGAAATTGGTGCTATGATGGGCTCGGGTGGTTTGGTGGTGCTTGATGAATCGGACTGTGCTGTGGATATTGCCCGTTATTTTCTGAGTTTCACGCAAGACCAATCCTGCGGAAAATGTGTTTTTTGCCGAACAGGGACAAAACACATGCTGGCAATTTTGGAACGTATCTGCAATGGTCAAGGAAAAATGGAAGATTTGGAAACGCTCGAAAATCTCGCTCCAAAAATCATAAAAGGCAGCTTGTGTGGATTGGGGAAAACGGCTCCAAATCCGGTTCTTACTTCGTTAAAATATTTTAGAGATGAATATATTGCGCATATAAACGGCAGTTGTCCATCGAAAAAATGTCAGGCTTTGATACACTATAGCATTGATGAAACCTGTATTGGCTGTACCAAATGTGCTCAAAATTGCCCGACAGATGCTATCGAAAATCGGCCGCATCAAATTCACAGTATCGATTTAGATAAATGTATAAAATGTGATGTATGCAGAATGGTTTGTCCGGTTGATTCGGTAAAGATTTTGACAGGCCCCCTAAATCCCCCGAAGGGGGACTTAAACACCTAAATTTGAATACTTAACGCTAAAAATGATTTGAATTTGTTTTAATTAAAAATCTTTGTTCTTTAATCTTTGATCTTTAATCTTTGCTCTTTATTCTTAATAATGATTGAACTTAAAATAAATAACACAAATTACACTGCCGAACAGAACGAAACCATTCTGAGCGTGGCACAGCGTGCGGGAATTCATATTCCAACCATGTGTTGGGTAAAGGAATTCGACCCGTCGACTTCGTGTATGGTTTGTGTGGTGCAGGACAAGCGAAATGGTAAAATTCTGACTTCTTGCTCGGCTAAAGCTGAAGCCGGCATGGACATAGAAACAGATAATGCCGAAGTGCTTGACATGCGCAAAAGTGCATTGGAATTGCTATTGAGCGAACATTATGGCGATTGCGAAGCTCCTTGTCAGCGGGTTTGTCCGGCCGAAATGGATATTCCATTGATGAACCGACTGATAGCTTCCGGCAAAATGAATGAAGCATTGAAAAATGTGACCGAAACCATTGCTTTACCTTCTATTCTGGGTTATATTTGTCCTGCTCCCTGCGAAAAAGCTTGTCGTCGTAAAGATATTGACGAACCGGTTTCCATTTGTTTGTTGAAGCGTTTTACAGGTGAAAATGAGAATTTAAAGCAATCTATCAAACCTCAAAATGGCATAAAAGTAGCCGTAATTGGAGCAGGGCCAGCCGGATTAGCTGCGGCGTATTATATGGCGCTGAATGGTTTCGATTGTAATGTATTCGACAACAACGATTTGCTCGGTGGCAAAATGCGCACCGATATTCCAGAAGAAAAACTGCCACGCAAAGTACTTGATGCTGAAATTGAAAAAATAAAATCGTTGGGAGTTCAGTTTTTTCAAAATCATACAATAGATGCAGCCAAAATTGAAAAGGAATTAGCTAAAAAATATACATTTATTTTGCTCACAATTGGAGCTGAAACGTGGATTGATACTTCCGTTTTCAAGAAAACGACTTCATCGCAACTCAATGGATTGGAAATATTTAAATCGAACAATAGTACAATTTTAGCCCCGAAGCAAATTCCTACCAAAAGTAAAATGGCTGTGAGAGCTTCGGCTTTAGGTCGAAAACTGTGCGAATGGACATTAGAATATATTGAAAATAATGAAGTTAAAACGCCTGAACGCCAGTTTAATTCTGTTTACAAACGCATTGCCGAAGTTGAGCGGGAGGAATTTTTAAAAGAAGCAACTAATCATTCAGGGCAAGAAAAAACATCCAATTACCTGACTGGATTTACACTAGAGCAAGCCATAAAAGAAGCACAGCGATGCTTGCATTGCGATTGCCGAGAAAAAGATAATTGCACCTTACGCAATTTGTCAACTGAACACAAAGCCAGTCAGCGTGTTTATACCATAGATAAGCCTAAAAATACAGTAAAAAATCTGGGGCATAAAAGAATTATTTTAGAACAGCTAAAATGCATTAAATGTGGTATTTGTATTAAAACAGCACAAAGCAAAGGCGATAAAACCGGATTTGCATTTTCAGGACGTGGCTTTGATGTTGAAATAGTTATTCCAATCGAAAAGAACATTGATGAATTAACAGAAAAAACAGCCATTAGTTGTGC
>CAMBSB010000294.1 GCA_945870155.1 Paludibacter jiangxiensis
ATGTTTAAATCCCAACAGGGTGCAAACGCTTACTGTCAAATTCATTCTATCGCGCAAACTGCCAAAAAGAACAATCAAAATCCTTTCTTGGCAATCCTTGCCGTGGCAAATAACTATTGATACATTTGTATTGGTGCTGAGTAGTTACGTTTTTCTTGTTAATTAAACTTCAATTGATTATATCTTATTTTTATTGGGCTTAAGCTATAAACAAGGACATATTGAAATAGTTCAGTTGCAATTTCTTTGTGAACAATTAAGTCAGAAAGAAAGTAAAAATGAGTTTTATGCTAACAATAAATAGAGCAATATCGGAATTGCGATTATAGAGCATATTTTTGATCGTTTTTTTAGATTGAAAATAAAACTTCTATGCATTTAGGTTCAGGAATTGGTTTGGCAGTGGCCAAAAATATGGCATTATCGCACAATGGAGTCATTATTGTAAGTAGTGAACGTAATGTTGGAACCGAATTTATTGTTGCCATTCCACTTAATTACATTGACCCCAATTAACGCTTCTCCTGATTTATTTATTACAAAAAAAAGCTGCTAAACAAAGTTTAACAGCTTTTTGCTCTCCCTCTTGGACAATAACATATTAAATACTTTGCTTTTTTATTATGGTCGATACTAGCTAAATATGTATAATATATTTGTATATCAAATAAATACAACTTTTGTTGCTTTGAATTATATTTAGTGTTGTTGAAAACTATTTACTAAATGTTGGGATAATGTTGGGATAATGTTGGGATAATGTTGTACGTTTGTACCTATTCAATAATAGTACAACAATGGCAACTATAAAGGCATATATTCTAAGAACGAGTAAAAAAAATACCGAAAGCAACATCCATTTAAGATTAAATGGTGGTCGTGGTATTGATATTTCAAGTGTAATTCCCAAAACAGTTTTACCAGAGAGGTGGAATGATAGGAAAGAAGAACTTAAAAGCAGTGAGTTGTATAAGACCGAAAAAGTTCGGAATGCTTTTAATAAGGATATTGTTGACCTTAAAGATTCGATTATCAAATCATTTGAAACTGTGGACAGGATTGATGTAAATAAACAATGGCTCGACACAGAAATAGACAAATATTATCACCCCGAAAAATACGAACCAGTTGAATCAAATATACAAATAACTTTGTTTGAATTTGTTGAAAAATTCATACAAACTGCACCAACTCGTAAGGTAAGCAAAACTGGTGCATTAATGAATAAACGTGCTATTGTTCAGCACCAGATTACATTTGACTATTTAAAGACATTTGCAGTTTATAGTAATAAGGTTGAATTTGAGTTTTCTGACATGAATAAATCATTTTATGATGAATTTGTGAAATATCTACAAACGTTTAATCTGGCCAGTAACACCATTGGGCAAAAAATTAAACACCTCAAATTATGGTTAAATGAGGCTTATAAATTAGAACTTCACACCGAAATTAAATACAAGTCTGCATTTGAGGGAATTCAAGAGAAATCGGATAACGTAGCCCTTGATGAAATTGAATTACAAAAACTATTTGATTTGGATTTTAGCAATGCTACAACAAAAGATGTCTATAAATACAAAATACTTGTTCAAGACAAAGAAGCAGATAGTTACAAACTGGCAACGTTGGACATTGTTCGTGATGGATTTTTGTTAGAATGTTGGACTGGTTGTCGTTTCTCAGATTTAGGAAAAATTACAAGCAAAAATATCAAAAACGGTTTAATCTCGTTAAAGCAACAGAAGACTGGTACGGAAGTTATAATTCCATTACATCCAATGAGCATTGCTATACTCGAAAAGTACAATTACATCCCACCAAAGCCGGTTAGCAATCAACGATTCAATGATGTTATTAAGATTCTTTGCCATATAGCTGAAATTAAAGAACAGGAAAAGAAGGAAATAACTAAAGGAGGTGTTAAGCAAGTTAATCATTATAAAAAATGGCAACTAATTAGCTCACACACTGGTAGACGTTCATTTGCCACGAATAACTACCGCATGGGGCTAGACACCTACACCATTATGAAAATAACTGGTCATAAGACCGAAAGCTCTTTTCTGAAGTACATTAAAGTAAAGCCAGAGGAACACGCTCAAAGAATGTTAGACCACTGGAATAAGTTATACAACACTAACCTAACCGAAAAGCCATGAAAAGAATAAAACATAAAGATGTAATTTTGTCTAATGCAGCAAAAGAATTGCCCAACATACAACTTGCTGATACTCAAGAGAAGGAGGAAGTAGGTAAATATATTAGAAATACGGGTATTGCCAAGTTCTATGCTGACATAACTAAATATGAAGTAGATAAGCTGATTATGAATTTAGAAGGCTTGAAGACTTCTGACCTTTTAATGATAATTAATAGTATATGTACACTTGTTGACGAAAACCGTTCAAAAGTTACTTTTGTAACCACTAAAATTGAATCACTGATAAAGGAACTAAATACAAAAGAATTGGACAATATCCTCTTATTACAGGGTGTCCGAGAATGGTTTGATACATGTGATCTAGTAGGCACAAATTTAGACTTTCAGCAGATATATAATTTTATACATAATCGTCAAGTTTATTATTTGTCCACATATTATTTGTTTGGTTATAGAAGGAACGATTTACAGTCATTTAATGACTATTTAAATAGCACATGGATGGGTGATTTCATGAGAAATAAGAGTGATACAGAAATAAGAGGTAACGATAACTTTAATTCAATAGACAAAGAATCGTTAACCCAATCTTACATTAATGAGAATAATAGGATAGATAGGATATTCCCAATTATAGATGCTCAGAAATATAATGTCGATTTGATTTATAGAATATGTAATAAAAGGATATTCAAATGCGATAGAAATACCTTTGATTCATTCTTTGTTATGGGTGTTGGAAGTATAATCAGAATAAAATGGCTCGATAAAAAGTGGGGCTGTAAAGCACAATTGAGAGCATTTGTAAATGAGATTACAGGCCAGTTAGTTAAGCCCAAACCAATCAACTTAATGTTCAATTGCGAAATTGATAGCGATACTACTGTGGGAAAGTTGAATAATGAGATTTCTATACTTTTAAAGTCCTGTAGAATTCAAATAGTTTAGCGGATAACTGCCACCCTAAAAAAGAACTGATAGCTTAATGTTATCAGTTCTTTTGTCAATAGTTACCACCCATTGCCACCCCAAGTAAGACATTTAATCAGTTGAAATAGATTTGTGTTAGTAACATTTAATGAAATGTATTGAGTTTCTTTGCAAAGTCAAATATACAAATGAACTAGCTAGTATTTGAGGAAGGACAAAGTACAAACACTTTAACAAATGAATTTAGCACTATTATTAAACAATCCGGAACTTGCAGCAAGTGTGAGGATAGAAACCACTGTACAAGATTTATTGGCATTTGCCGACATACTTTTAAATAGAAGCAAAAAAGATGCCACTGAGGCAGCGTTAATCGCTAAAACCGAACGTTACTTGAGTCAACAAGATGTTTGTGAAATGTTGGGGGTTTGTTTAGCGACTTTATGGCATTGGAAGAAGAAATGCTATTTAGTTCCCAAAAAGGTTGGTGGAAAAGTGCGCTATAAACTTTCTGATGTCACACGAATACTGAATGATAAGTAATTTCCTAGAGTACTATTGTTCGTTTTTAAAATTAATGAATGAACAATTTGTTTAAACAGATTGTGTTTGTTTCAGAAAACACCCAAGTTGATACTTATTTATCCTCCAGTTGTAATTGTTTTAAGTGTCTCATTATGAGATATATTTCTATTTCCACTCCAATAAGCTTACCCAACTTGTGAACTCAGCATGTTTGATTTAGTGACTTTTGTCATAAAAAATGATATGGAAGTCATCACCATCGAATCAAACGCATTTAAAGAGTTGGAAGCAAAAATCAATTTAATTGCTAAACTCTTAATTGTACAACAAGTTTATACTCATGATACTCATATCAATGAAAAATGCATTGATAACTATGATGTCTGCTCGTCTGTAAAAATAAACGAAAATACTTTACAACGTCTGCGCTCAAATGGTTTATAGATGTTTCGAAATCTAACAAGTCTAATGAAAAACTTTAATGTTTTTTTATTGGACTTGTTAATTATCTCTTAATTAAAAATTCTTTGAGTTGGTGTTCGATCGGACGGGAAGTGAACCAATCCAATTATACCCCTACATATCAATACATTGTGTTCTTTGTTACTTTTTTGTTACGATTTAGTCCCAAATTTATTACTTTCACTTTTGACTGCCTTTGACTTCGCTTTGTCCTGTAATTATTTCTGTTTC
>CAMBSB010000295.1 GCA_945870155.1 Paludibacter jiangxiensis
GATTTTGAAGCATTAATGAATAATGCCATGTACACCCCTGGTAGCTATACTTATAATTTCCGTACAACGGGAACTTCTACCGCTGCCGAGAATCAGTATTATTCCGGTTGGACAAAATTAAAAATTAATACGGTAACTGACACTGCAGCAGTAATTATGGATAATGGCTCCGATAAAATTTCCGGCACAAAATCGTTGAAATATACCATGATAGCCAATGGGACTGCCCATAATAATATATCCACCGACCAACAATTGGCTTGGGTTTTTGCAGGTGTGAAGGACAAAGTATATACTATTTCGTTTAAAGCCAAAAGTTCGGTAGCTACTTCAATAGGGGTTGCGCTGACCAATTGGGGTGTAACCAATTATTTGTCTGAGCAAAGTGTTTTTGTAACTACAACTGCACAAACATTTACCTATACAAGTACCACGCCCATAAATCAAGCCGATAATCGTGCAATTTTTAGTTTCCGAATGGGAAAACTGCCCGCCGGCGTTTCTGTTTGGTTCGACGATGTGATCATTACTATGGGTATTCCTGTTGCAAGTGTTTCTGTAAGTCCGACTACTGCATTGGTTTCGGTAGGTGCCACTGTGCAGCTTTCTTCAACAGTATTTCCTATCGACGCAACAAATAAAATGGTGAACTGGACATCGACCGACGCCAATATTGCCACAGTAGATGCAACTGGTTTAGTAACCGCAAAAAGTGCTGGTTCAGTGCGTATTACAGCTACTACTGAAGATGGAAATAAAATGGCATATTCTGATATAACTATTCAGACCGGTTCCATTGCTGTTACAGGACTATCGATAAACCCAACTTCAGCGTCTATCAATATCAGCGATACCAAACAATTTTCGGCGGTTGTTTCTCCAATTGGTGCAAGCAATAAAACGGTAACGTGGTCGTCGGATAATGAAGCGGTTGCAACGGTGGATGCCAATGGACTAGTAAAAGCTATTGCAAAAGGAACAGCAACTATTTCGGCCACCACACAAGATGGGAGTTTTAAAGCCTCAGCAAGTATTTCAGTCGCCATTCCGCTTACCGGAGTTTCATTCAGTCAAAATTCGGGAATGGTACAAATCGGAACGCCTATTCAATTAACAACCGTTTTTGCTCCTATAAATGCTACCAATACGGCTGTTACTTTCAGTTCCAATAAACCTTCGGTGGCCATCGTAAGTTCCACGGGAATTGTATCGGGAGTTTCTCCCGGAACCGCTGTAATTACAGCTACTACACAGGAAGGGAATTTTAAAGCCAACTTTACGGCTACGGTTTATGGTCAAAGTTTGACGTTGCCAAGTGTTTTAAGTAGTAATATGGTGATGCAGCAGGATATTCAGGCTGCACTTTGGGGATGGTGTTCGCCAAACGAATCGGTTCAAATTTCGACCAGTTGGGGACAAACTTCCAATGCTACTGCTGATGCTTCGGGCAAATGGAGCGCCAAAATTCAAACACCTAAAGCAATAGCAGGAACAAATCAAACAAAACACACGCTTACTTTTACAGGTAAAAATAATACTGTTACACTTTCGAATATTTTGATTGGCGATGTGTATCTTTGTTCAGGCCAATCGAATATGGGTTATGTAATGCAGGAAAATTCTCCATGGACATTGGGAGTGCTCGATTTTCAGAACGAAATAGCGGCAGCTAATTATCCGAATATCCGCATTAACCGACCCACTTCAAATCCGCAATACGTAGCTTTGGAAAATAATAGTTGTTCGTGGAGCGAATGCAGCCCTTCAACCATTGCGAATTTTCCGGCTGTTCCTTATTATTTTGCCCGTCAGTTGTACAACAATGCGAATATAAATATTCCCATCGGTTTGCTTGTGCCGGCTGTGGGAGGTTCTTCTGTGCAGTCGTGGACCCGTCGCGAAGCGTTGGCAGCCGACCCTGTATTGAAAAGCACCGTGCTCGACCCATTTGACCAGAATCCTACTTTGGCTTATGCTACAGCTTCGACTGTGCTTTATAACGGCATGATTGCACCCTTAGTGCCATTTTCTATCAAAGCTTTTTTGTGGTATCAGGGCGAAGCCAACAATGGTTCGAACAACTACGAAAATTATTACAGCAAACTTTGCAGCACCATGCTTGCCGACTGGCGTGGGTTGTGGGGGCAAGGCGATATTCCGTTTTACTATGTACAAATGCCAGCATATCAGTATATGTCGCCCGGCTTACGCGACCAACAAACCAACATGCTCACCGTTCCAAATACAGGAATGGCAGTTGTGCTTGATTTGGCAGATACCGACCTCACCAACATTCATCCCCGCAATAAAAAAGACGTGGGCATACGATTGGCAAAAATTGCCGAAGCCAAAATTTACCAACAAAGTGTGGTGTACGCCGGTCCAATGCTTAAATCATTTTCGGTGGAAGGAAATAAAATTAGAATCAGGTTTCATGCGGCATCTATTGGTTCTGGCTTAGCCAGTCGCGACGGACAAGCACTGACACATTTTCAGATTGCGGGTAGCGATAATAATTTTGTAACTGCCACGGCCGTGATAGATGGAAATGATGTTCTGGTATCGGCATCAACTGTACTAAATCCTGTAAATGTGGCTTTTGCCTATACATCCACGGCTGTTCCAAACTTAATGAACAACGAGGGACTAACAGCTTGTCCATTCCGAACCGATAAATGGAATTATAACATTACAGTGGATGTATCTCCGAATGCTTTAAAAAAAAACACCGCAAATGAAATACTGAAAATTTATCCTGTGCCGGCAACGAATAATTTGTTTCTGGAAATGAACAATTCGGAGCAAAAAATCAGTTATTCGATATTCGATATTACGGGTAAACTTGTTCAGTCGGCTAATAATGAGTCATTTTTGCACAACCATCAAATTGACATTTCAAATATCTCGGGCGGTTATTATATCATCAAATTATGTTCGAATAATACCATTTTTTCATCGAAGTTTTTTAAACTATAACAAGGTGCTCATTAAATAATGCAATAAATGCACTTCGACAATAATTTATACCAATAACAACAGAAATACTGACATTGTAAAAATTCAGACATTGTATTTTTGTTCTCATTAAACTGAATAAATTCATATTACTTTAAAAATTTAAAATCATGAAAAAAATCTTTACTTCCATTTTATGTGTAATGGCTATTACAGCTAGTGCAAATGCTGCCAATTTTTATGTAGATGGCTCCAGAGCCGACGATACAGGTAATGGACAATCGTGGGCTACAGCCAAGAAAACGATTACAGCTGCTCATGCACTTGGTGTTGCTGGCGACAATGTTTTTGTTAAAGCCGGCACCTATAATTTTAGCGCAGCTTTGTGGACAAACGACAGAAACTTTTATGGCGGTTTTGCAGGCACCGAAGCATTGCCCTCAGATAGGCAAAAATCAGATTCGGATAATAATGGCATTGTTGAGCCATGGGAGTTTAGCAATCAAACAATTTTGAATTTTACCTTATCCAATACAAATGGTTTAAGTTTTAACTCCAGAGCAGCAGTACGTGTTTTTGATGGTTTTAAAATTACAGGGACACAAACAGCAAGTACTACTGGAGCTGTACCACCTACCTATACATTTGGACCAAGTATTATTAGTACTACAACAAATGTATTGTTTCAAAACAATATTGTGAGCGATATTACTGTCGCCAATTCATTAACTTTAGCTTATACACAAGGTTCTGTGCTGATGATAACAGGAAATAATGTAAATGTAAACAATTGTTTGTTCGAAAAAAATACAGTTACTCTCACAGGTACTGCAACACAAAATGATTATCAGCAAGTGCCATTAATCTACATCAAAGCTTCAACAGCAACAGCCCGTAATGTGATGCAAAACTGTATTGTGCGCAACAATCAAGTTTCTATTGATTATAGTGCAACTGCATTGACAAGTGTAAATAATGCACGTGGGCTTATTGTTGCTATTGATTGTCATGCTACTTATCCAACTACATTGAAAAACACCATTATTCACAATAATGACATGACTTTTATTCCCAAAACGGGTGCAACCAATAGTTTAGGCAATGCGGGTGCGGTTACAAATTATGCAGCTGCAAATTCACAGTCTGATTCGATTATTAACTGTACAATTGCTAAAAACAAAGGAACAAAAACTGGCTGTGCTGGGTTAAAGATTGGCATACAGTACAATAACTTCCAATATCCTTACGTAAAAGTATTTAATAATGTATGTTATGATAATGCTGTAGATGGTTC
>CAMBSB010000296.1 GCA_945870155.1 Paludibacter jiangxiensis
ACATCAGCTTTATACATAGGCGTTCACGCAAGGGGTGTTCATACTGGCCGGTACACTTATGTTGTAAACGAACAAAAAGGCAAATTCGCGAATGCTTATATGTACGACAACCATAAAGACCCATACCAACTAAATAGAATCGTTGATTCAAAAATTCCACCCAAAGTTTTAAAAACACTAAAATCGGAACTTATAAAACAGCTGAAATCTACTGAAGATAAATGGTTTACAAATAAAATTTGCTGTGAATATTTGAAATACTAGAAGTCTTTTTTAGTTTAATAAAATAGCAACACAATAATGAAACAATACTTTTCCATTTCCAAACAACTAATTTTCAAGAACATGAAACCATGTGCATTATTTATTATTCAGGCATTACTGTTACTATTCGTTATGGAGGTTTTTGGTGGCGAAAAAGAACAAACCATAGCTCGTGCCAATTATCAGAAATACTTTCAGTTGGTTCCATCGGGTACAGCCGACAAAGTTGCAGCCGTGCAGCAATATCGCAATTATTTTTCAAAAAACCCATACCGACTATATACCTTAAAGATTGCTTTAAACTCGTGGAAAGCTTGTTATGAACGGCTCAACGACAATGGTTTGTTTACAGATATGGTGAAAAAAGAAGAAAGTATTTTGTCCAGAAACTTATTTGAAAAACCTGTTGGAGGTAGCGAGAGTGAAGCAGCATCTTTTCTGACTGAAGCTTACAATCGGATATGGTCTATTGCTGAAGCTTACCGAAAAGGAGAAGCCGACGAGAAAACAATACTCTCACCCAAGGTACTTAAAGCCATTATTTATTACGGAAATCTCGAAATTAATCGCCCAAATAATGGGAGTCGTTGGCATTCCTCCTGTTTTGCTATGCCAACAGCTGCTGTTAATATTTATTTCTCAATGCTGTCGAAAATGGACGATATGGAATCGAGTAAAATTAATGATAAATTACTTATCGAAGCAGCCGACATGCTAAAGATTATTGCACTACAAGCATGGACACAACCATTTAGAAATGACGAAACAGACAATAATATTATACAAATTGAGCGTTTCCGTAACCATGTGTTTTGGGTTGGCGGAAATGCGCTGGCATATCGATCGCAATTGCCAATAGCCATTATGTATAAATCCGTTCCAATGGTGGATTTGCTGGCCGATGTTTGTCAGAAAGCCATGAGTACTACTTCGCAAAATACTAACATAACATCTTTTTGGACAGAAGGATTTACTGCTGATGGTGCAGGCTGGGGACATGGACGTCAATGCTTAATTTGGGGATATCCTATTGATGGAACTTCCAATGCACTAGCTATACTTAGCATATTGAAAGGTTCGCCCTGGGCAAAAAAACTATCTGAAGAAAATATATATTCACTAATGAATTTCTTTAGGGGAAGTAACTGGTATTATTTCAAAGGTTTCATCCTTCCATGCCTCGACCGCAACTCCATGGCGTACAGTATAGATCCAAAAACAATTCGATCGCAGGCAATGGTCAGGACATTGCTGAAGGATTGGAAAGATTCATTTACTCCAGCTCAGCAAGCCGAATTAACACAGTTTGTTTTAGAAGCAAACAACAATAATATCAACCTTCCCAACTATGCAACAGGTATGTATTCGGGAACCCGTTGGTTTTTTAATAATGACGATTTGATAAAGAAAAATGAAAATTATCATATCTTGGTCAATATGTCTTCTAAACGATGTGATGGTATTGAAAGTGCTGCTGAATTTGCTGATAAATATAATATATTCCCAACCGATGGCATGACCTTATTTCAAAAAAGTGGATTGGAATATCGTTCAATATATGGTGCGTGGGATGTAACTGCTTCGCCAGGAGTAACTGCTCGTGAGGGTATGGATAAAATTTTGCCTGTAACCAATTGGAGAGGTTATTGTAGTAAATTCAACTTTGCAGGTGCAGCAACTATTGGTGGCGAGAATGCCGTGGCTGGTTATGTGTTTGAAAAAATGAATGCTTCGGACAAAGAAAATGTGAATGACAAAGGTTCAAACAGCAGTCAAGACTCAACTATTTACGGGGTTCAAGCTCATAAATCTTACTTCATCATAGGTGATTATTTTGTTGCTTTGGGAGCCGGAATTACCAATTTAAAACCACAAATGGATGGAAATATTCGGACAACCATTGATCAAACATTGTTAGAAGGAAAAATAAGTGTGATTTCGGGTGGAAAAACCGTGAAAATGAAAAAAGGACCACAATCCTTCCTATACAACAACAAACCGGTTTGGGTGCAACAAAAAGATAAATTTGCATATACCATCTTACCTGAATTTACAAATTCAGCATTATTTATCGTCGAAAAAAAGAAAACCGACTGGGTAAAAATGAATAATTCGAACGAAAATTTGAAAAATTTGCCTACCGAGGTTGATATATTAAGATTGTGGACAAATCACGGTCAGAAACCGAAAAATGATACTTATGGATATGTGGTTTATACCGGAAAGGAGAATGTTCCATCTGAACTTCCGTTTACAGTATTGAAAAACGATACCAACATACAAGCTATTCAAACAGCCGATTTAAAAACCGTGGAAGCTGTGTTTTATAAACCTGGGTCACTTATTTGTTCAGGCGTTTTTCTGACCGTTTCCGATCCTTGCGTGTTATTATTCGAAAGCAATAGCGACAATTACAGCATTGCTATACAAGATCCAACAATGAATATAAACCTTAAACAAATCACTTTGTCTATTGGTCGTAAAAAACACGTTATAGATTTGCCTCAGGGAGAATTTGCCGGACATCCGACAGTATTCAAAATAACTAAATAACAACTCGATATGAAACGAATATTAAAACTTGCACTACTCGGAATTATACTGATTTCGCAAACCACAACGGCAAACGATTTTAAAAAAATCTACAACCGAATGTACAACGAGTACCTCAACAATCCGTCGAAGAGTTCGGTGGAGGCGCTTTTAAAGAAAATGAACAGTAACGGTAGTTTTACCGATATTAATTATGCTGCCAAAGATGGTTCGCCACGCAAACATGTTTTGAACCTGTTTTCGCTGGCAGGTGCTTACGAAAATCCCGAAAATGCATATTATGCTAAAGATGAAGTGCGATCGGCTTACCTTCGTTCGCTGAATTTCTGGATTGACACCAACAATGAGTCAACAAACTGGTGGTTCCGTTATATTCCTTATCCCAAAGAACTTTCGAAAGGTGTAATTTTGATGTATAACGAACTGAAACAGGATAAAGCTCTTTTTGATAAAACAGTTAAATACCTGCAATGGAGTTATGATAATTCGAACAGCAGCAGACTTACTGGTGCCAATGGTGCCGACATTGTAATGGGCTCGATAGCTGCCAGTATCCTTACGGAGAATGATAAGCAAATGATGATTTATAAAAACAAAATAACTGAATTACTGACTATTCAACCAGTGGAAGGAATACAGCCCGACTACCTGTTTGCACAGCATTGTGGCAATGGTCGGCAGTTGTATTTTACCAATTACGGCAAAGAATTTGTAAACTCGGTGATGTATTATCTCGAATTCTGCAATGGCACAAAATATCAGACTGAGGGCGTAGAACTGCTTCAGGATTTATTTATCAACGGTGTACAATGGATTTTTTACAGCAAGCATTACGACCCCAATAACGCAGGACGTTATAATAGTTCCGAGCAGTATTACGCGCCAGTTAAAGCTCTGGCCGACAGATTACAAAAACTAAAAGTAACTAAGAAAGATGAAATTCAGGCAGTTTGCAGGCGTATTGGCGGCGAAAATTCGCTATCGGGCAACCGCATGTTCTGGCGTTTCGATTATATGATTAACCGCCGTACGAATTATTATGTCAGCACCCGCATGTCGTCGACACGAACCGTTGGAGCTGAAGCTGGTAACGGAGATGGAGAATACAATTATTATTCGGGAAATGGCACGAACTACCTTTTTGTGACGGGGAAAGAATACGATGGTACTTATTTTAAAAAATTCAATAATCGTCAGTTTCCGGGAATTACAGCCGAACAGGACAACGAAAAATTACCCATTCCGGATTGGGGTGAGTTTGGCAACAACGGAAATGCTTATGCCGGAGGCGTATCAGACAGTACGTACGGAGCTTGTGCTATGATTCTCGACCGTCGAAGTCTGAAAGCACACAAAGCATGGTTCTATTTCGACGACGAATTTGTTTGCCTTGGTGCCGGAATTACCCAAAA
>CAMBSB010000297.1 GCA_945870155.1 Paludibacter jiangxiensis
GCCGGGAGTATCTACAAACCTAAGTAATGCAAACAATTTCAATATGTTTGTTTACAGTAATGCAAACAATCAAATTATAATCAATAGGAATAGTGACGTAAAAGCCATGGTAACTGTATGCAATGCTTTGGGTCAGAAACTTGTAAGTATGCCAATAACAGGAAGTACTACCGTAATTCAGAAATCATTGGGTGCAGGGGTTTATTTTATAAGCCTTACAGCAGAAGGAAATGAATCCACACAAAAAGTCATTATCAAATAATTATGATAAAATTAATAAAAAAACCATGAAAACAACAAATATAATGGCAAAAAAAAGAACATACAGCACACCGGATGTACTGTGTATAAAGCTTGATAATGAAATTTCGTTGGCTTTAGCTTCCGACCCAAGTCCTGAAGGAGATCCAAATTTCACATCAACGCCTCAATTGAAAAATGATCCATTTAAATCAATATCATAAATGATAATTTTAAAGAGATTTTTATCAAGTTTATCAAGTATTTTTAAATTATTTAAATTTTGATTTGTGTTTTAGGACATCCATACCCTGTTGTTAATATTTCGTTCCCAGATCGTTTCTGGAACGAAATAAACAGGGTTGGGCGTCAAAAATTTATTATTTAAGAATTCTTTCAAATTTGAGATACTGCTTATTTAAATTCATTTGTTAAACTGAATTATATCTCCTTTTTTGCATTTCGTTTTACTAAAATGTTTTGATTACAATCTACCCAAATTTTTGAATCCATTTCTTTTATTACAAGGCTTTTCAGGCTGTCCTAATTCTTGCTCAAACATTTGTTTCTACTCATAAAACCCCTTTTTGCTCAAAAAAAACGATTTATTTTGATTACATACGTATGTTGTTATTTTTTTCGACATAGTTAGCAAAAGCATATATTCTATTTTTGCTTAACGAATAATGCATACCAAAATGCATGGCAGAAAATCAGGAATAAATTAAATTACGTATGAAAATTTTCACATTACTAGCATCGCTGCTAATCCCTTTTTCGCTCTTTGCGCAAAAAGCGGAATGGATATCGACTACCGACAAAAATCCGTGGACAAAAGAGAAGCCAATTGTTGTTAAAAAAACACAGGTTGAAAAAAATGGAATAATCGAAATTTTCACAGAAAAAAACCTGCAACGCATGACCGGTTTCGGTGGTTGCTTCAACGAATTTGGTTGGGAAGCACTCAAACTTATACCTGCCGACAAACAAGAACAAATTTTTAAAGAATTATTCTCGCCCGAAGGTGCTAACTTCAGTCTGAACCGCCTACCCATAGGCGCTAGCGATTATTCGCTCGATTTTTATTCGTTCAACGAAACGAAAAATGATTTTGAAATGAAAAATTTCAGCATCGAACGCGATAAAAATTGCCTGATACCATATATTAAAAAAGCACAACAATATTCACCTTCCATGCAATTTTTTGCTTCGCCATGGTGTCCGCCTTCGTGGATGAAAGCCAACGAAAACTATGCAAGCATTTCAAGCGATAAATATAATAAACTACCTAAAGCATTGGAATCGGTAACAGGAACTACAGGATTCAAAATGCAAAAAGGTATCCTGCAGGCTTATGCGCTCTATTTCTCCAAATTTTTTGATGCTTACGATAAAGAAGGAATTGTAATACGCGACCTCCATGTGCAGAATGAAGTATTGGCAGAGCAAATTTTCCCGAGTTGTATTTGGCAACCGCAGGATTTAGCTTTGTTTATTGGCGATTACCTCGGACCACGTTTCGAAAAAGAAAACCGCAAAGTAAATATCTGGCTCGGAACGCTGAATGTACCCGAATTTAAGTATGTACAAACCGCTCTCAGTAACCCCAAAGCGGCTAAATACATCAAAGGTTGTGGGTTTCAGTGGGATGGTAAAAAAATCATTGCCGATGTGCATCAGGCTTATCCTCAGTTACATTTAGTACAAACCGAAAACGAATGTGGTGGCGGCGAAAATAATTGGAAATCAGCAGAATATACATGGTCGCTTATCAAGCATTATATCAACAGCGGTGCCGAATCGTACATCTATTGGAATTTCATACTCGAAACACCCGGCATTAGTCATTGGGGATGGGTGCAAAATTCGATGGTTACTATAAATAAAACTACCGGAGAAGTGCGGTACACGCCGGAATTTTTTGTCATGAAGCATTTAAGCCGCTACGTGCAACAAGGTGCTTCTTTACTTACGGTATTGGACAACAACGATTTGTTGGCATTCCGAAACCCAAACGGTACAATTGTAATGGTTGTGGCCAATACTTCAGCTACCGACAAACAACAAATTCTCAAAATATCGGATAAATACATCGACATTACCCTTAAAGCTAACTCATTCAATACTATCGTGTTGTAATATTTTTTACTGAAAATGAAAAGATTTAGAAAAATTATAAACTTGTTGTGTTTAACAACTATCACATCTTTATCAGTAGCCGCTTCGAATACAAACAAAAGTGGTGTTTTAAAATTATGGTACAACGAACCTGCAGAACATTTTATCAATGCTTTACCTTTGGGTAATGGCCGATTGGGAATCGTTACTTACGGTCGCCCGGCTGAGGAAACCATTAATCTGAACGAAGAAACGCTTTGGACTGGTGGACCTGTAAATGGAAATCCAAACCCCGAAGCGGCATCATATTTAGAGCCTGTACGTAAAGCGTTAAATGAAAATAATTACGAGTTAGCTGACCAATTGAGTAGGAAAATGCAGGGCTATTTTAGTCAGTCGTATTCACCCGTAGGCGATTTAATTATTAAACAGAAATTCGATGGAAAAGTAATAAATTATTACCGCGATTTGAATATTGAAAACGCCATTGCAACGACCAAATTCACCATTGGAGGAACTACTTTCACACGCGAAAACTTTGTTTCGGCACCGGCTCAGGTTGTTGTGTTGCATTTCAGTGCTTCTACGCCGAAAGGATTAAACTTCAGCATTTCTCTAAAATCGCAACTAAAACCAAAAATCGCAGCCGAAGGTAATGAGCTGGTAATGAATGGGCGAGCACCTTCACATGCCGACCCAACTTACATCAACACTTCCGACAAACCCATTCAATGGGATTGTCCGTGCAAAGGAATGCGGGTACAGTCGCGCATAAAAACAATTGAAAACGATGGTACAGAACAAATTACCAACAACGAAATTCAAATTACGGGCGCTACAAATGTAACCATTGTGGTTTCGATTGCTACCAGCTACAACGGTTTTGATAAATGTCCGGTAAGCAATGGACGCGACGAGGTAGCATTGGCAAAAAGTTATTTTGCAAAACTTGGAAAAACAAATTACGCCAAACTTAAAAAGAGTCATGTTGCTGATTATCAGCAGTATTTCAATAAGTTTGAATTTAATATTGAGAGTAAAGAAGACCGTAGCAACTTACCAACAGATAAGAGATTGGAGCTATATAAGGCTGAAAATAACGATCATTCGTTAGAAACTTTGTTGTATCAATACGGGCGTTATTTACTTATTTCAAGTTCACGTCCGGGAGGTATTGCAGCAAATTTACAAGGTAAATGGAATGTGGATTTACGTCCTGCTTGGAGTTGTAATTATACTACTAATATTAACCTCGAAATGAACTATTGGGCCGCAGAAAAAACCGGCTTGGGAGATATGCACGAGCCTATGATTCAGCAAGTTGTAAATATGTCGAAAACCGGAAAAGACATTGCTAAAAATATGTACGGCATGCCGGGCTGGGTAGCAGGACATAACTCCGATATCTGGGCGTTGACAAATCCCGTTGGGCATGTTGGCAAAGGCGACCCTGTGTGGGCAAACTGGATATTGGGTGCGCCGTGGGTTTCGCAGCATTTATGGGAGAAATACGCTTATCAGGGTGATAAAAATTACTTAAAAAACACAGCCTATCCGGTAATGAAAAGTGCGGCTGAATTTTGTTTGGCTTGGATGGTCGACGATGGCAATGGGTTTTTAATTACTTCTCCTTCAACTTCGCCCGAAAACCGATTCCGTGGCGTGGATGGCAAAGCGTGGGCTGTTGCAAAAGGTGCTACTATGGATTTAGCACTAATTCGCAACTTGCTCGAAAACACCATTGAGGCATCAGAAGTACTAAATATTGATACCGAATTTAGAACTAAAATGAAAACTGCATTGGCAAAAATGTTGCCTTATCAGGTTGGTAAAGCGGGAAATTTGCAGGAATGGAGTCTCGATTATAAAGA
>CAMBSB010000298.1 GCA_945870155.1 Paludibacter jiangxiensis
TAAATTTCTGAACTACCAAAGATTTTTAAAAAATAATTTATTTATTTTTTTCGGCTCTTTTTTTGATTGCGTTTATTAATCTCTTATTCCTGGAAAATGAAAAATCACTCTTAATTATTTTATTTCTTATGCATAAATAATAATAGCAAATCTCTTTCGCTTCAAAATCATAAACTCTCTCAAGTGTTGTGCCTTTCTCTCAAAGCGGGTGCAAAAGTAGATACTTTTTATTGATTAAACAAATGTTTTTATGGTTTTTTTGAAATAAATTTCATGTTAAAACTTAAAGCATTGAACTTTATTTATTTACAACAACAAATTAAATAATTATTGATTATGAAAAGAAGACCTGATTAACAGTTGGACTAACAAAATAGATTTTTATATTAAACAAAAAAAATCAAGTTATAGAAATCTATCGAAAATGCATACAATAATTAGATGTTGAACTGAATCCATAAGAATTTTTTTATTGTTTCACAGCAACATTTCGAAATAGCATTACAATCTGTTTAATGCTTCACACTTCGTATCGCAATAAAAATGTCATGGTTATCTTGCCATGACTTAATTTACACAAAATATATTGCATTGAAAATTTGTAAAGTGTTTTAATATCTCTTAAGCACAAAATGGAATTTAATATGAAACCAATGCATTATATAAAAAAGATGTAGAATTTACTTTAAGTTGAAATAATAATTCCTAAAGCACATTTCGAGAAACGAAATAAAGGTCAATTATAGGGTTGTGAAAATAGGAATATAGATATTATACCTATATCTTTTATAAATAGTGTTGATTAGCAACAATGAAATAACTGTTTTGAGATTGCCGTTAATTGTCTAAATATATGAATACTAAACTATAAACATAGAGATTCTCTAAATTATTTTAAGATTAAAATACTACATAGCTTATTATTTATAAAAATGTTCATCGATATTATCTTGTAGTGATAATTTAATTTTGACGTAGTTTGTTTTTTTAAAAACTTTTTGATGTCGATTTTTATATTGAGTTTTTACTTATATTTGTAGTGATATTTATTATACATCAACACATCGATTTAGTTATTTTAAAACATGACACCAAAGTTTTTAAACCCAAATGATACAATTCATATTCTATCTCCTTCTGGAGCAATTGAACCAAGTTTAATTGAAGGTGCAAAAAAAGCATTTACAAGTTGGAATTTAAAAGTCACAGAAGGTGAATTTGCTCGTTCAGCATATGGTCGATTTTCAGGAACAAAGGATCAAAGAATATCCGATTTGCAAAATGCAATGGACAATTCTGAAATAAAAGCTATTCTCTGTAGTCGTGGAGGTTATGGGTTATCTCAAATTATTGACAAGCTAGATTTTACGCTATTCTCAAAATCACCCAAATGGTTAATCGGATTCAGTGATATTACAATATTACACAATGCATTAAACAATAAGAATATTGCATCCATACATGCTGTAATGGCAAAACAACTCACAGAATTACCGGATAACTCTCTTCAAATTAAATTATTAAGGGATATTTTATTTGGGAAATTACCTGTTTATACTATTGAATCGCATCCTCAAAACAGAAAAGGTGTTGCTCAAGGACAATTAATAGGAGGAAATTTATCTGTATTATTAGGTATGAGAGCAACAATGTATGATTTAAAGTTTAAAAATAAAATACTCTTTATCGAAGATATTGGTGAAAAGGCTTATCATATTGACCGAATGATGCAAAATCTACGTTTAAGTGGTGTTTTGGCTAATATTTCAGGCTTAATTGTTGGGCAGTTTTCAGATTGTGATGAAGATAATCTAATGAAAAAAAGTATCTCTGAATTAATATTAGACTCAGTAAAAGATTATAATTACCCCGTATGTTTCAATTTTCCGGCAGGTCATGTAGATTATAATTTGCCATTAATATTAGGAAAAAAAACAGTATTAAATGTGAATGATGATGTCGTTGTTCTGAAATATTAGAAAATTATTGATTGATTTCCCTATTATTTTGTAAAAAGCTTAAAGATGAAATTTTCATTATCATTATATTTTTGTATCTTTGCAACAACATAATAATCAGATATTTTCAAAATAATGCTATTTAAAAACATAATTCTTTCCTTGTTATTCGTCTTAACTATAAATATTGATATTCACAGTCAAAACGAATCCGAATCGTCAAAACCTGATTCTATCATAAATATTAAACAAAATTATTTGCTCAATAATATTGCTGATTCAATTGTTAATTATGGCAAACTATTTTTGAATACTCCTTACCGTTATGGTTCCTCAGGTGCTTCTAGCTTTGATTGTTCGGGGTTTACTTCATACATTTATCGAAACTTTGGTGTTAATCTACCACGCAGTTCATCCGATCAGGCTAAACATCTACCTAAAGTAGAGCTGAAAGATTTAAAAAGTGGCGATTTGGTCTTTTTTAATGGTAGAGGTCGAAATAAAAGAGTTGGACATGTTGGAATTGTTGTTGCAACAAAGGACGATGGTGAGTTTGACTTTATTCACGCTTCTGTTCATGATGGTGTGATTATTTCAAATTCAAAAACAGATTATTATCTTAAGCGTTTTGTAAAAGCTGGTAGAGTTTTTCTGGATGACTCTACCATAAGCAAAAAAGTGAATCTAAATAACACTAATATAACTGAATATGTAAGTGCAACACCTACTGAACTAACTAAAAAAACAATTCCTGCTAAATTTCACTACGTAAAAAAAGGAGAAACATTGTCATCAATTGCAGACAAATACAATTTAAGTATAGCCAACTTAAAGAAAAAAAATAATTTGCATAAAGATATACTAAAGCCAAAACAGAAATTAATTATTCAAAAAGAAGAAGTAATTTCAATAATACAACCAATTTTAGCCGAAAATAGAACTCAAAATAATGACAGTTTAACACTCTCTTTGCAAACTAATTCTAAAAACGGGGAGAATATTCCGAGTAACACAACGCATATAGTTAAAAAAGGGGAATCTCTTTTTTCTGTATCAAAAATCTACAATATTGAAGCAAGCAAACTTAAAGCTTTGAATAATTTAAGTTCAAATAAAATAATTGTTGGACAAGAATTATATTTAATAGAAAGTGATAAAACTCCAAGCAACAAAATTGCTGAGAATAAAAAAGTAGAGCTTGATATCAATAATGCAGAAAAGGGACAAAAAAGTGTGGCTTCAAATTTAAAACACAAAGTTTCGAAAGGTGAATCGCTCTTTAGCATTGCTAAACTTTACAACATAACAATTGATGAAATAATTGAGACCAATCAGTTGTTAACAAATAAAATTCAAGCAGGACAAGAACTGATAATTAATGGTTTGCCCAGCATTGAATTGAAATCAGGTACAAATAAAAATACCGCAATTAAAACTCACAAAGTTGAATCAGGAGAAACTCTAAGTTCGATAGCGGCTAAATATGGTTGTAAAATCAACGAAATCAAAAATTGGAATGACAAGTCGAACAATAAATTAATTATTGGGGAAAAATTAATTATTAAAAATCTGAAAACATAAAATTAAAAAGCCATACTTTCAGATAAAAAATATGGTATTCAACATAATAGACATATTGACAGACAATCTGTTAATATGTCTATTGTTGTATGTACACTAGAAATTCGATTAAATAATATTATTTACCCATTTAATATTTAACATCAACTAGATTAAAACTCACCAAATATAGGCAAATTCGTTTACTTCATTGACTTGATTAATGGCTATTTGATAGTTTATTAGATTAGCTATAGATAACAATATAAGTGAATTTTGAATGATTGTTTCGAATTTATATTTTTGTGCCCAACCTACACTCTTATTTATCTAATTAGCATATTAAGTATTATACAAGAGTTAAATACGTCTTTAACTCTTTTTTTAATATCAATGTTATATCAACAACAATTATAAAAGTTAAGACAATACTTATATAAAACACAGAAAAGTCAAACTTATAATAATCATAATTTAAATACACTGAAAATTCAATTAGTAAATGCAACTTTGCAGACAAAATAGGAAAGTTTGTTTTTTCAGAGCCAGGAGGAACCAGTCCCCCCTTGCTCTGATGGGAAAAATTACTTATATTGTCTACCGACCAAAGTTGACATTTATGAGTCATTTA
>CAMBSB010000299.1 GCA_945870155.1 Paludibacter jiangxiensis
TAAGTATTTAATTTATATAATTAGAGAAATTTGTTATTAACATGACTGAAATAATTTATAAAGAAGAAAGTTACAAAATTATTGGTTCATGTATGAAAGTTCATGCTAAATTAGGTGCTGGATTTCTTGAATCGGTATATCAAGAAGCTTTAGAAAAACAATTTACTAAAGATGGAATACCTTATGTACGTGAAAAAATATTGAAAATTCAGTTTGACGGTGAGACTTTAAAAAAAACATTTAAAGCTGATTTTGTTTGTTACGAAAAGATTATTTTAGAACTTAAAGCCGCAATATTTATTCATAGAGATAACTTTTTGCAAACACAAAACTATTTGAATGCAACACAATTTAAGCTGGGTTTACTCGTAAATTTCGGAGAATCAAGCCTTAAATACAAGAGATTAATAAATGGTAAATCAATATATTAATTCGTAGAATTCGTTTTAATTCGTAAAATTAGATTTAATTAGTAAAATGAGTGTAGCGATTGAATTCAATAATATTTCCAAACAATACCGCCTAGGACAGGTTTCTACGCAGACTTTAAGTCACGATTTGAATCGTTGGTTTCAAATGAATATTCGTGGAAAAGAAGATCCGTATTTGATAATTGGTGATATAAACGACCGTACTACTAAAGGTGAAAGCGATTATGTTTGGGCACTTCGCGATATAAATTTTAATGTACAGGAGGGTGATGTTCTGGGTATTATTGGTAAAAACGGTGCCGGAAAATCTACTCTTTTAAAAATACTATCGAAAGTTACAGCACCAACTACTGGAACTATCAGAGCCAATGGACGAATTGCTTCTTTATTAGAAGTAGGTACAGGCTTTCATCCCGAAATGACCGGACGTGAAAATATTTATATGAATGGTGCCATAATGGGTATGTCGAAAGCTGAAATTAACAGAAAATTTGACGAAATTGTCGATTTTTCTGGCGTGGAAAGGTATATTGACACACCAGCCAAACGATACTCAAGTGGAATGACAGTTCGTTTAGGATTTGCCATAGCAGCTCATCTCGACCCTGAAATTTTGGTTGTTGATGAAGTTTTGGCGGTTGGCGATGCCGAATTTCAAAAAAAAGCTATTGGAAAAATGCAGGATGTGGCACGTGGTGAAGGTAGAACTGTACTTTTTGTTAGTCATAATATGGCTGCTATTCAAACTTTGTGTACACATGGCGTAATACTCAAAGATGGTATGGTGTCGTTCAATGGAAATGTACACGAAGCTATTAAACATTACCTCGATGACTCAAACTATGATAATGAAACTATAAACTTACAAGTAAAAACATATAATAAAGCATTTAATATTTCAAAACTAACTATCAATGAAGATGATAAGGCTGTTATCGGTTTTAATTATGGAGAAAATGATTTAAAAATTGGAATCGAAGGTAGTATAGATATTCCATTTAATATTTCTGTTGAAGCCATGCTTTATGATGAGTCCGAAAATTTAGTAGCCATGTATTCACCAACACACTTAATTGGACACACCCACAACCTGAAAGAAGGTAAATTTAAAATAGAAGAAAATATCTGTTTTCCTGCAACATTGTGTAATGGTGACTATTATTTATCTTTGAGACTTTCGCAAATGAATATTGAACATGTAGCGGAAATTAGTAAATTAGTAAAAATTTGCATTGAGAAAAATATAAGTCCTGTTACCGGAGTTGCTTTTGAAAAAAGTTATTTTGGAAATTTTATGCTTCAAGGTAAATAATTATATATGGAAACTATAAACAAGCCACTAGTAAGTATCTGTTCTACAACTTACAACTTAGAGAAATACATTGCTGAAGCATTAGATAGTTGGTTAAATCAAAAAACAAATTTTGATTATGAAATTGTGATTTGTGATGATTCAAGCAAAGATAATACAACAAAAATTATTGAAAAATATATTGAAAGTTATCCCGAAAAGATTCGATTATTAAAAGCAGAAAAAAATCAGGGGATGTTGCCTAATTTTATTTGGTCATTAGAATCAGCAAGAGGAAAATATATAGCAGTTTGTGATGGAGATGACTATTGGATAGATGAGAATAAATTACAAATGCAAATAGATTTTTTGGAATCAAATTCTGAATTTTCAAGTTGTTACTCAAACTCTCTAATTAAAAATGAATTAACTGGTGAATTTGTTGTTGCAAAAAATCAAGTTTGGGACATTGCCTCGTCAGTAGACCTGTTGGAACATGATGATTTTCACAATGATAATATTCCGTTATCTCCCGGACATATTTCAACCTTTGTATTTAGAAATAATTTGATAGAAAAATATCCAGATTGGTTTTATAAAATTGATGGTGTTACTGATTTTCCATTGAATATGATGATATCAAAGTTTGGAAAAGCAAAATTTTTTAACACCAATACAAGTGTTTATCGAAATCATCCAAAAAGCTCATCGACAATAGATTATAAGTTTATTAAAATGAGTCTTGGTCGTATTAATATTTACAATTGCATTAACAGATATTTCGATTATGAATATGACAAAAAAATTCGAATCTTTATTGCTAAGCATTATTTAAATATATTTAAATTTGCTGTTAAAAACAAGCAATTCAATGTTGCCTTAATATCAGCACTTCATTCGATAAAAAACAATCCAAATGAAATTTCCCAATATTTTTTTGGAAGCATAAAAAATAGATTTCAAAAGGTTAAATTATGAAAGCAGTTATTCTTGCCGGTGGATTAGGCTCTCGACTTAGCGAAGCCACGCATTCAATTCCCAAGCCAATGGTAGACATTGGAGGTAAACCTATTTTATGGCATATAATGAAAATTTATAGTCATTATGGAATCAATGAATTTATAATCTGTTGCGGTTATAAGCAATATGTTATCAAAGAGTATTTTGCAAATTATCTGCGTCATAATTCTGATATTACAGTTGATTTATCTGACAATTCAATTGAAATACATAATAAACACACAGAAAACTGGAAAGTAACAATGGTTGATACGGGGCTAAATACGATGACAGGAGGACGTATAAAACGTATTCAAAAATATATTGGAAATGAACGTTTTTTGTTAACTTATGGCGATGGCGTAACAGATCAGAATATTGAAGAAACCATTAAATTTCACGAAAATTCAGGTGCGACTTTAACACTAACAGCATATAAACCAAGCGGAAAATTCGGTGCAATTGAAATAGAGCCGGAAACCAATAAAGTAAATTCTTTTCAGGAAAAACCTGAAGGTGATGGTACATGGATAAATGCAGGTTTTTTTGTTTGCGAGCCCAAAGTTTTCGACTTTATAACCGAAGGAGATGCTACTATATTTGAACGTAAACCGCTTGAAATGTTAGCACAAATTGGAGAAATGGCTGCATTTAAGCATACAGGGTTTTGGAAACCAATGGACACTTTACGTGATAATGTGGAACTGAATGAAATGTGGGAAAAGGACAATGCAAGTTGGAAAGTTTGGTAATTAACTTGAAACCAAGTTTTTGATCGTGTTTTTTACCGAACTATTTATATATATTTTAACATACCTAATTTCTAAGCCCTTAATAAGTTAATAATTATGGATTTATATAATGGATTTTACAAAGGCAAAACTATACTAGTAACAGGTCACACGGGCTTTAAAGGTTCCTGGCTAAGTATTTGGTTACACGAATTGGGAGCGAAAGTAATAGGTTTGAGTCTTGATCCATATTCCGACAAGGATAATTTTGTTTTATCTGGTATCGGAAATAAAATAATTGATATTCGGGGAGATATTCGGAATTCTGAAATTGTTAATGAAGTATTTGAAAAATATCAGCCCGAAATTGTATTTCATTTAGCGGCACAACCATTGGTACGATTATCATATATAGAGCCTGTAAACACTTACGAAACCAATGTAATGGGTACAATTCATGTTATGGAGGCAATTCGTAAAACACTTAGTGTGAAAGCTGGTGTGTTTATAACTACTGATAAATGTTACGAAAACAGAGAGCAATTATGGGGTTATCGCGAGGGTGATGCAATGGGTGGTTTTGATCCTTATTCCTCAAGCAAAGGCGCAGCCGAAATTGCAATCGCATCCTGGAGGCGTTCATACAAAATGCCTATTGCTAGTGTAAGAGCAGGAAATGTGATAG
>CAMBSB010000300.1 GCA_945870155.1 Paludibacter jiangxiensis
GATACCTTGATGAGTACCACTTTAGGTACAACAGGCGCTCAAATATGGAGACAATCTTCGATTTACTCATAAGAAAGATGGTTTTAAAAGAACCTATACGTTTATAATCAATATATTAACTCGGGCGGTCTAAGCGCCTATACCAATTAAAATATTTCTGTTATTTCCTTATTCGTAATTTGCCTATCTTTGCATAAAAATTAAAAAAAATGTTTGAATCACATATTGGAGAATTTGCAGGATTAGGAGTATCAGTGTGTTGGACTATGAGTGCTTTGTTTTTTGAAAAAGCCGGAACAAAGATTGGTTCATTGTCAGTCAATTTTATAAGGTTGTTTTTGGCTATCATCTTTTTAGGGATCACTAGTTTTTTCACCAGGGGATTTTTTCTGCCCGTAGATGCCAGTCCATATCAATGGTTTTGGCTTGGACTCTCGGGATTTGTAGGCTTTTATCTCGGTGATATGGTACTTTTTAAATCCTATTTGATTATTGGTTCGCGCACAGCGGCCCTGATTATGAGCTTTGCACCCATGCTTACTGCAATAATTGGCTGGTTTTTTTTGGACGAGAAATTAGATACAAAAAGCATTATCGCTATTTTAATCAGCGTATTGGGTATTATTATTGCCGTTTCGAACAGGCAAATGAGACTCAATGTACCTTTAAAAGGTTTTTTATTGGCTTTTGGAGGAGCCTTGGGTCAAGCTGTGGGACTTATACTCAGTAAAAAAGGTATGGGCGATTATGATCCAATAGCTGCAACTCAAATTCGTGCACTTTTTGGAATTTTGAGTTTTAGTATAATGATAACAATATTAGGACGTTGGCATAAAATTAAAGAGGCTTTTCAAAATAAAAGTAGCATGAAAGCAGTTAGCATTGGTTCGTTTTTTGGACCATTTATTGGTGTTGCTTTGTCGCTTTTTGCCATACAGCATACCAAAACCGGAATTGCATCAACATTGATGGCACTAGTACCTATTTTTATTATCTGGCCTTCGTCTATTATGTTCGATGAAAAGATAAAAATTCAGCAAATTATCGGTGCAGTAGTTAGCATTATCGGTGTAAGTTTGTTTTTTATGTAAAGTTTAATCTATTGAATATCAGTTTTTTCATTTATGAAATCAAATAAAACTTCACCTTTTATTTCCCTTTATTTTTTTGAATTTAAAATACATCAAAAAATAATTAGAATTTTCAATAAACTTCTAATTTTTTCTCAAATTTTTAGAGAAGCATTGTTATTAAGCCTTTTCAGTAAAAAAACGATAGAATCTATTGATAATTATCATTATAACAATTCTTCAAAATATCTTAATGATGATTATAACCGTTCTTTACTTAAAGATTGGGAAACAAATATGGTGGATAATTATTTTGTAAACTGCAATAAAATTCAAGTTCTTGCAGCTGGCGGAGGCAGAGAAGTCTATGCACTTTTAAAAAGAAATTTTAATGTTGATGGCTATGATTGTAATAAAAATTTTGTAGATTATGCAAAATTATTTCTTCAAAATGAAGGTTTTGATACTACATTTGAATATGTAGCCCCCAACCAATGTCCAGATAATAATAAAATTTATGATAGCATAATATTAGGTTGGGGTGCTTACAATCATATTCAAGGAAAGAAAAATAGAATAAACTTATTAAAGCAAATCAATAAACATTTAGAAATTGGAGCACCTTTGTTAATATCCTATTGGTGGGCAAATGAATCTATGGATTTATATTGTAAAAAACTAACAAAGTATAATCAATTATTTTCAAAATTATTTTTCTCACAAGCTATAGAAAAAGGTGATAGACTTATTCCATTTTCTGGCCATTATTTTACTTCTGATGATGTAAAAAATGAAATGACTGAAGCCGGATTTCTAATTCAATATCAAGCAGAGCGACCTTATGGTCATACATTGGCTATAAAACAAAGTAATCAATAAATTTGAAAAAATTGAAATTTGTATTATTATATCACAGTTGTTCAAATTATTAATAATCAAAACACCCGAAAAATTGAAAAATTTAAAAAACATACAGACAGAAATTGATGCCAGCTATTTATACAAAATACTCGCTGAAAACGAGGAAGATACAAATGTAGCCAATGTATTTCGTCAAATGAGTGAAATAGAGCAAAGTCATGCCATAGCTTTTGCAAACAAAAATAATATTGAACTCAGCAAACTTCCTGCCCCTTCGAACAGAGCAAAAACACTTAAATTAATAGGGAAATTGTTTGGATATGATTATGTTTTGGGTGTATTGCTCGAAACCGAAAAAAGTATTTCGAATGCAATAATTGGAGGTAGAAAAAAGCAAAAAACGGCTGATTCTATTTCAGATACTGCTCATGTAACTATTTTAAAAAACATACTTAACTACAATAAAAATGTTTCAGGATCAAATTTAGCCCGATTCGAAAAAAGACACAGATCGGTTGGAGGTAATGCCTTGCGAGCTGCCGTTTTGGGTGGAAACGATGGTTTGGTTTCAAATTTTAGTTTGGTTATGGGTATTGCGGGTGCAACAAGTGGTCAAAGCGAAGTTTTACTTACCGGACTTGCCGGATTGTTAGCCGGGGCACTATCTATGGCATTGGGCGAATGGATTTCGGTAAAAAGCTCGCAAGAACTATATGAAAACCAAATGCAACTGGAAATGGAAGAAATAGAAACCAATCCTGAAGGGGAAGAAAAAGAATTAGCATTGATATATATTTCGAAAGGTATACCCGAAATACAGGCGATGGAAATGGCAAAAGACATAATCCAAAACAAAGATAATGCACACGAAATTCTGGTAAAAGAAGAGTTAGGCATTAATGTTGAAGATTTAAAAGGTTCGGCCATGGAAGCTGCTGTAACATCATTTATCTTATTTGCTGCCGGTGCAATTATTCCGGTTATTCCATTTTTCTTTTTCAGCGATTTGAAAGCTATTGTTTTAAGTGCTTTGTTTAGTGCCTTGGGATTGTTTGGGATAGGTTCGGCTATTACCTTATTTACCGGCAAAAGTATTTGGTTTTCAGGTTTCCGTCAAGTAGTTTTTGGACTGATAGCTGCTGCCATCACTTTCAGTATAGGAAGATTAATTGGTGTATCTTTGGCCGGGTGAGAAATTAAATTATCTTTGAATTTCTTGCTTCTTTTTAAGCCAAAAATGTTTTAAAAACTAAATTGGCTTTAGATATACACCTTTAACTATTTGGCTAAAGACCTATTTGATATTCTATTAAATTCAGCGCATAAACAGGCCCACAATTTGTAAAACGTCAAAAAAACAAACAATACAATAGTTTATAATTTTGTATTCCAGCTTTTGTAATTTTCTAATACAGAGCTTATTTGATTCAAATCTGTATCCTCCGGTATAGTTTGAATATATTTTTCATCTATACAAAACTGGCGCAGTAAATCACGTATTTTTTGGATTTTCTCATTTATTCTGATTTTTATTAACCCATTTGTTGTGCTATACATATAATTGTCATAATAGCTTGTATATGAATTCAATGCCGAACGTGATGAAACATTGTTTACACAGATAGTATTTTGATATAAGTCCATGCATCCATGATAAACCAATTTCAAAAACTGTTGCTTTTTGCTTTCATTTTTAAAAATACTGTTATAACTCAATGTAAATCGGCTATATACATAGTCAATTGATTTATAAGTAAATCCAAAACCAAGAATTTTTGCGGGTGAATAAAATTTATATTTATAGTGTATATTATTTTTAAATTTTATTCCGTTATGCAAGGATGGTCTATCAAAATCATTTAAAAATAAAGCTCCTGTAATTTGATCAATTTTATTCAGTTGTATTATCCCAAAAATTGTATCTTGATTTTCGTTTAAAATATATCCACGCACATCTATTGCTTTCACAAGTAAACTATTGGTAATTAATATAATACAAAATAATATCAGTTTTAAAAATTTCTTGTTCATAAGAATTGATTTATTGGTATAGGCGCTTAGACCGCCCGAGTTAATATATTGATTATAAACGTATAGGTTCTTTTAAAACCATCTTTCTTATGAGTAAATCGAAGATTGTCTCCATATTTGAGCGCCTGTTGTACCTAAAGTGGTACTCATCAAGGTA
>CAMBSB010000301.1 GCA_945870155.1 Paludibacter jiangxiensis
CCAGTTTCCAATCCTTCAATTTTAAATTCCTCAGTGGCTTTCGCCGTAAGCAATATAATGGGAATATGACTGGTTTGGATATTGCGTTTCAGTTTCGAACAAAGTTCCGTGCCCGTAACTTTTGGCATCATCACATCCGAAATGATTACTGATGGTTGAATTTCGATGGCTCTGCGCACCCCTTCTTCACCATCTTCGGCTTCGTAAATCTTATAAGTCGATTCGAAAATACTGCGTATCAGTCTACGAGCCTCTGCATTATCCTCTACAATCAATAGCGATAAATGCTGATTATCAGTCAAATCAAATAATTCAGCTCTGTTTTCGGCTTCGTCAACTTCTATTAAATCGAAGGATTTCAGCGTTGAACCTGAGTTTTCGTGCATTTCGGTGGCGAAATCACTTTCTTTGTAATGTGCGTTGCCTTTTAATAATTTGATGGTAAATACAGTTCCATTTTCGTCAGAATGTACCGAAATTTCGCCGGCATGTTCGGCCAGAATTTGTTTACAAAGTGCCAATCCTATTCCACTACCTTTGCGTTTCGGGTTAACTTGTATGGTGTCAATCTGAAAATACGGATCAAATATATGGTCAATTTTCTCTTTCGAAATACCTATACCGTTATCTTCAATCTGAACCTGAACCAAATAGGGAGTTTCGGTAATTAACATCGACACTTTTCCATGCACATCGTCCACAAACTTAAATGCATTCGAAAGCAAATTATAAAACACTTTCTCCATCTGAGTTCTGTCCAACCATAGCGTAACATCGCTTTGCTTGCTGTAATTAAACTCAATGGCATGATATTTTGCATAATCGACAAATGCTTTGTAAATATCGTCTAAAAAGGAATCGAAATTAACTTCCTGAACTTTCAGACTGTTGTAGCCAAGTTCCAATTTCCGGAAATCGAGCAGTTCGGTTACCAAATTATTCAATCGGAGGACATTTTTGTGTGTACTGATTATTTTAGCCTGATTTTCTTTTAAGGTTTTGGGGTTTTCAAGAATTGACTCTAACGTGCCGGAAATCAGAGTTAAAGGCGTACGGAATTCATGCGATATATTGGTGAAAAACTCTAATTTCGATTGATTCAACTGGTTAATCTGTATTTTTTCACGTTGTTCGGATTTTACTCTGTTTTCCAGAACAATGCGGTTTCGGTACATCCGTTTTACCCATAAAAAAATGAAAATACCAAGCAAAATATAAAAAACAACCGCATACCAAGTTCGATAAATAGGCGGTATTACACTGATTTGCAAACTCTTTTCGCCAATTACTGCGCCTCTTACACCACTCAGACCCTGTACCCGCAAGGTGTACCTGCCTGGATTCAGGTTGGTATAAGTAACACTCGCTTGGTCACCGGCTTCAATCCAATCTGCATCAAAGTTCTCTAATTTGTAGCGATAGGTATTTTTACTTGTTTTAATGTAGTTACATGCCGAATAATCTATTGTGAACACATTCTGACCTGGTTTAAGCTTTATTTTGTCGGTAAAGGCCAGGGTGTTATCCAAAATTCCAGATTCATCCTGCGGAGTGATTTCTTTGTTATTTACATACAGCGACTCAAAGCTTATGTTGTGTTGTTGCTTTTGGTTCAGAATTGCCTTTTCGTTGAACGACACTAATCCGTGAATACCACCCACAAACAGTTCACCATTATTCGAAAGATACAATGCATTCTGATTTAATTCATCAATGGGAAAACCGTTTTTTTGTGAATAGTTAAAAACCTTATCCCTGTCAACATCAAATAGCGAAAGCCCTTTGGATGTGGAAATCCACAAACTTCCATAATTCGACTCCCTGACTCCCAAAATAAAGTTACTCGGAAAGTTGTGCGTGGTTATGTTGTACACTTCAAATCGATCTTTATCCCTGTTGTATTTATTCAGTCCACCACCGGAGGTACCAATCCACAAACGGAAAAGGTGGTCTTCGTACAAACAGGAAATATTGTTGTCGCCGATCGAATTTGAGTTAGTCAGTGATGAATAATAGCGTTTCAGCACACCCGTTTTCTGCTCATAAGCAAGCAAACCGTAGTCTTCCGTACCTATCCAAAGTGTTCCAAAACTGTCTTCGAGCAGGCAATTGGCCATTACCGTTACAATTTGTTTTTTTATTTTATCGAAGAAAAGACTGAATCGGTTATTCGTTGCATCGTATTTGACCACGCCTTTTTCGGTAGCCAACAAATAAGCGCCTTTGTAAGGTAAAATATCGCGCACAATATTCGACGCTATGGATGTGGCATCGGTTGGGTTATGCATAAAAATCTTTATGTTACCCGTCGGAATATCCATTACATTTAATCCTCCTAAATGCGTGCCAATCAATAATGTTTTTTTGTCTTTCAGATAAAGCGAGCGGATAATATCCTGCGAAAGTCCGGGTTTTCCTTCCACATGCATGAAGTGAACGAATTTTCCGGTTTGTCGGTTCAGAAAATTCAAACCGCCACCTTCGGTTGCAATCCAAAGATTTGCGTTATTATCTTCCAGCATTTCTCCAATTACACCCGAACTAGTGCCTCTGTCGCCCTCTTTTACAATCTCATATTGCGAATAAACATCGTGATTAAAATAATTTATTCCACCAAAAAAAGTACCTAACCACATACCGTTTTGCTTATCGCGTAGCAGGGCATAAATACTGTTTTGCGATAAGGATTTTTCTCTCTTGTCGTCGCTGGTAAAATTCTGACTGCTAAAATTTGTTGTATTTACCACCGATAATCCTTTGAAAGTACCTATCCACACATTGCCCTTCACATCCTGCTCAATGTCACGCACCAAATTGCTCGGAATTGAACCTGCGTTGTTATTATTGTTGTGTGCAAAATGATGCAACATCTGGCGTTTGTTACTTAATACAAACACACCATTGTCGGTAGTGCCTATCCACATCCGCTTTTGACTATCCATAAAAGTAACTGTTGCCATACAATCCATTACTTTTACCAAAATACCGCTTTTATAATGAGCAAAAACTCCATTATTGGTCGAAATCCATAAAGTTTGGTCTTTGTCGATATTAAAATGCGTAACGCTACCGGCGAAGTTGGGCAGTATAGGACTTTCCTGAAACGATTTGGAAGTTTCATCCAACATAAACATGCCTGTTTTTGTACCAACAAAAATAACTCCTTTGTATTTTATAATGGAAATAACTCCTTGTCGCGGAAAGCTTGTGAATTTAGAGTTTTCGATATTCAGATGTGTAACACCCGATTTAGTTACCACCCACAAATTACTGTTGTAAATTTTTATGTCGTTTACAAAATGCCCCAGAAGTGAGTTTGAGTTTCCTCTTGCCTGACGATAAATTTTAATTTTGGTGCCATCGTACACATTGAGTCCATCGCGCGTACCAATCCATATTCGACCAATACTATCTTGAGCCAACGCAGTAACAGAATTTTGGGATAGTCCGTGCGATACATTCAGATAGTCGAACCTTATATTTTCAGAATGGAGAGCGTGTGCAATAAATATAAATAAAACTATAACTTGTACCACTAGTCTCATACCAAAGTTAATTTGTATTTTGTAATTTGCAAAGATATGATTTTTTATATGTTTAACTGATATATGCCAGCAATTTTTCATTGTTTATAAAAACTCTAATTTTCCAACTAAATAATTACAATCAAAAAAAATATTAATCAAGCTAAAACCCATTATGTATTTTATTACTTAAATTGAGAGTATTTACTACCTCACTCCCAGCACCTTCCCTGCTCCACCACCTTTCACCGGTGTAGGATTACCAAAAGCATCCAATTCCCCAAACTCTATGGCCACGGAGAGGATAAGGGTATCACTGTAGTTAAATGTAATTTCAGGGTGGTTAATGTCCAACTGAAAGT
>CAMBSB010000302.1 GCA_945870155.1 Paludibacter jiangxiensis
ATCGATGCTACGCTCTAACTTTTCTTTATTAATGGGTTTTAGCAAATAATCGATGCTGTTTAGCTCAAAGGCCTTAATGGCGTATTCGTCGTAAGCGGTGGTAAAAATCACCGGACAAGCTATTTCCACTTGCTTAAAGATATCGAAACTAAGCCCGTCGCCCAACTGAATATCAAGCATTACCAAATCGGGCTGAATACCGCCTTTGAAATACTGTACGCTCGTTTCAATGCTATCGCAACGCTGAATAATTTCGAAATCGGACGAAATTTCCAGCAGCATTTTCTCCAACCGTTTAGCAGCGGGTTGCTCGTCTTCTATTATCAAAACTTTTATCATATTTTAAAAACTTGTTCTATTTTGCCAAATAAATAATAAATAAAATTTATTGTAAGAGTCGAACCACAAAAGAGAACAAAAGGAAACAAAAGTGAAAATTTTCTACATTGAAAATTTACTTTTGTGTAGTTTTAAATTTAGATTAAATTCTTTTGTGCATCTTTTGTGTCCTTTTGTGGTTTAATATCTATTTTGGAGTAGAATTTATACTATTTACAATCTGTATCAGCATTTTATACGAAGTGCCTGGATTATTAATTTGGTTGACTGTGCCTGCCAAATATACATCTTTATCGGGAATGTAATCTGCAAAAGCTCCCGACAAACCTGAATGGCCTATAAACGCAGGCATTTTACGGAACATGGTAAATATTGCCGGAAGTTGAAACTTCATAATTCCTACGCCATATTCCAGCGGAAACATAACGCTGTTCCATTTGTAAAGTTCCGGAAGATATGTTGTTGGGAAAAATGTTCCGTTAAAAAATGCTTTCAGAAAAACCATAGTTTCAGCCGAAGTAGAAACTATTCCACCATCGGCACCAAACGAAGTCATGGCTTTGGAAATATCCAGAGGATTATTTTTAAAGTACATCATAGCAGGGGTTTTGTCACCAGCATCGGCATACATATAGGTTTGCTTGAGTGCAAGTGGTTGAAAGATAATTTCATTCATCACTTCAGCTATTGTTTTGCCGTAAACATTCTCTATGATTTTACCCAACAACTGAAAGTTCGTGTCCGAATAATGCGCTTTGCCTTTGGTATCGGGAGCAAATTTAGGCGGCATTTTTTTCGACATTTCCACCGCTTGTTCAAAAGTCCAGCTTTGGTCGTGGCCTTCCTGTAATTTCTGCAATAAACTTTTTCCATCCGCACCTTTATCTTCAAAATAATCGGGTAAACCGGATGTATGAGCTAATAAATTGCTGATATTTAATGTATCAGAATAATTTACAGCTTTATAAACATGCAATTTGTGCATGATTTCGGAGGATAAATACTTGGAAATTTTATCATCAAGCATCAATTTTCCATCGGCTTTCAGTTTCAGAATGAGTGCTGTTATGTAAAGTTTGGTTGTACTGGCAATAAAGTAGGGTTGCTCATTGGTCAAATTACCAGCCGAACCTGTCCAACTATCATTGCCTTTTACAACTGTCAATACAGTGCCAAAAATGGACTTATTATCAATTGTTTTGTTGATAATGGCTTGAAATTTAGATGTATTCATATTGGTTTGAGATTATATTATAGCCCAAATATTCGGAAAAATTAAATCATTTTTTCACCTAGCTTTTCCACTTCCGCCAACCATTTCTTTCGTTTGGCTTCGGTCGAAGATTTGATAGGTGAGAAAGCACTAACTTTAACCGGTTTGAAACCTGAAAATTCCAATACACCTACTTTAACGGCATTGTGTCCTGCATTTTTGTAAATAAGTGAGTAAAACCATCCCGGAGTGTCCATAGTTACTATCATTCGTGCCGATTTGCCGGTAAGTAGTTTGTCCCACATGGGTGAATTTTCGCGGTATTTGAATGCAAAGCCGGGTACAAAAGCACGGTCGAATAGCCCTTTGAGCTGAGCCGGATAGGTTGCCCACCAGTTAGGATAAACCAATACCAAATGATCAGCATCTTTTATATCTTGCTGAATTTGAATTAAATCCGGTTCCATTTCCATGCGTTTTTTGTATCCGAAGCGCATTATTGGGTCGAAATCTAAATCGATTAGGTTTACTAACTTGCAAGTAGCACCGCTTTTTTCGGCTCCTGCTTTATATTTTTGTGCCAATGCAGCACAGAAACTATCATCCTTGAGTGGATGTGCGTTGATAATAAGAATTTTTTTCATGTTGTAAAAATCTGCTCCTAAACCGACCTCACCCCAACCCTCTCCTTAAAGAGAGGGAGGAATAGGAGAACAAGAGAAGTAAGTATTGTTTTTATTTTGTCTAGTCCTGAAATAGGTTTACAAAAAAGTAAACACAATTCAGGATTATGAGAACAAAGGTAAACATTTTTACGGACGATTTAAAATTAAAGATTGTCCAAGACTATTTAAGTACTGGAATAAGCCAAGAAGAGTTAAAAAAGAAATATAATTTTACAGGATGTAATAATATTTACAACTGGATGCGTAAATTTGGACTTTCAAAACCCAATGAAGATCAAATACAATTGCATCGAGCTATGAGAGTCGAAAAACAGAAGTCATCTTCGGAACAGGAACTCGAGTTGAAAGTCAAGAACCTTGAAGAAGAATTAAAACGCGAGCAGTTTAAAACATTGGCATTAAACACCATGATAAATATTGCTGAACGTGAGTTAAAAGTTGATATAAGAAAAAAATCTGGAGCCAAACGGTAACGGAGCTGCGCACAAGTCATTATGGAGAAGATATTGACCGTTTGTGCGACCTGTTTGGTAGAAGTAGGCAAGCCTACTACCAGCGAAATAAATACAATTACAAAGAAGAAGTAAAAGAGGCGATTTTACTTCAATTAGTTGATAAAGAGCGAGATTTGATGCCTAAGATTGGAGGGCGAAAGTTATTGGAGCGCATCCAGCCTCGTCTGCCCACAGAGCTGAGCATTGGCAGAGATAGTTTCTTTGACTTTTTGCGAAGACATGGTTTGTTGGTTGGGAAACGACGACGACGCGTTAAAACTACTTACAGCAATCATTGGTTGCATAAGTATCCAAACTTGATTAAAGAGCTTGTGCCAATAAGAGCCAATCAATCGTGGGTAAGCGACATTACTTATGTTGAAACGGCAACTGGTTTTGTTTATTTAAATATAATAACTGATGCTTATTCCCGGAAAATCATAGGTTGGGCAATCGGTGAAACATTAGAGGCCAAATATACGATTGAAGCCTTACGAATGGCTCTTAAACAAGTACCCAAAGGAATTGTAGGTTTGATACATCATTCTGATAGAGGAGTTCAATATTGTTGTGGTGATTATGTGAAGATTCTGAAAAAGAATCATGTTCAAATTAGTATGACTGAGAATGGAGACCCTCGCGAAAATGCAATAGCAGAGCGTGTTAATGGCATTTTAAAAGATGAATGGCTAAATCAAATGAAATTGAAATCACTTGAGCATGCCATGGTGGAATTGAAGCGAATAATTATGATTTACAATAATTATCGACCTCACTCCAGTTTGGATATGAAAACACCTGAATTTGCTCACAGTCAATCAGGTGAATTCAAAAAACATTGGAAAACATATTATAAAACTGCTAAAACCGCAGTCTCGTATTAGGTTTTCAAGGCATAAGTAGCTCTTCGTTGTCAATAAAAAAAAGGATAGCTGAAAATCAACTATCCCGTTTTATTGACTTACTTGTCGCTAATCATATCTAATCCTTGTTAGGTTGCTCCTCAGCAGAGCCTAACTCCGCTTCAATATGATAGCACAAAGATAAAAATTAAATGTAAAGTAAATATAGGATTATAAACAAAAAACTGTAAACAAATTTCAGGACGATACA
>CAMBSB010000303.1 GCA_945870155.1 Paludibacter jiangxiensis
AAATGGCACCTCCAACAATGGACATTATAACAAACGAAGCACCTTTCTTTGTTTGTGGTCCAAGGTCTTTGATCGCCAAAGCAAATATGGTTGGGAACATGATGGACATAAAGAAAAAGATTGCAAACAGAGCCACAACCGACACCATACCCAATCCTATACTTACAACCGGAAGTAATATTACGCACATAAAGGCATAAATTGCCAATAATCGGGCAGGTGCAATAAAGCTCATCATCCAGCTACCCAATAATCGACCGATAAAAAAGAGCGACATTCCACCTAAGCCCAACATATATCCTGCTTGAGTCTTTGAAATTCCAAGATATAACTCCTCGGCAGTAAGGAAATTAACAAAAAAACTAAATACTCCAGTTTGTGCAGCTACATAGCAGAACTGTGCAATAACACCCAATACTAAATGTTTTGTTTTAAATAATGGTTTAGTTTCTGTAACTTGACCACCATCTGACAAACCATGAGCTATTTCCACATCTTCTTCTGTAATTTCGGGTAACTTTACGAACATGTAGATAATTGCAATAATAAATACCACTATACCAATACCGGCGTAAGGAGCAATCATGGATTCAAGTCCACTAGAGACATTTCCTTTTTCGCCGCCGAGTATAAAATAGGTAGCAAAAATTGGTCCGAATATCCAAGCTAATCCGTTGAAAGACTGTGAGAAATTAATACGTCTTTCAGCCGATTCTTTGTCGCCCAATTTGGTGGTATACGGATTGGCAGCTGTTTCGAGTGTTGCTAAGCCGCAACCAAGAATAAATAATCCTATCAGGAATAAATGAAATGATGCATTAATGGATGCTGGGACAATGATAAAAGAGCCAATAGAGAATAATAATAAGCCCGCGATTATTCCTTTTTTATATCCAAAGCGGCGCATAAAATATCCCGCAGGCAGTGCTATCGAAAAATAAGCCATATACACCGAAAACTGAATTAATCCTGATTCAGCTTTTGATATTTTTAAAACAGCTTGAAAATGTGCATTTAGCACATCCAACATCCCGTGTGCACTTCCCCATAAGAAAAAAAGCGACGAAATAAGTATAAAAGGAACAAGGTTTTCTTTTGTTGTAAGTTTGTGTTTTGACATGATTTTTTTCGATTCAATGAATTGGTTTAAAATTGAACACGGCTTTGTATTTGGTTTAAAATCAACATACAAAAACGTGTTTTCTTTGAATTTATTTGGTTATCTCTCCGTCCAAATCCCAAAGGTCTTCCCATCCTTTAGCCGATTCCCACAAGAAAACCTGACCTTTTATTAACCGGCATTGTTTGTCGATTTTCGATACTGCCACCATTTCTTTTTCTGTCAACGTACCTTCGGTGATACCTTTCAGGTTATTGAACATTTTATCAGTTTTTACCGAGAATGGTATAGTTATCTGACCACGTTGTACCGCCCATTTCAGACAAACAACGGCCGGATGAACACCCAATCGTTCAGCTATAGCCACGATAATTGGGTCTTCCATATCGACGGTATCTTCCGGAGTTTTATCGCGTTCTGGACGACCTGGTGAACCAATCGGGCTGTAGCCTATTACTTCCACGCCATTGTCTTTCATAAACTGATACAATTCTGGTTGTTGAAAGTGTGGATGAATTTCCATTTCGTTCAATACGGGTTTGATGTTGCAGTCGCGCAAAATCAACTTCATTTTAGGAATAGTTACATTGGAAGTACCAATATTTTTTACTAAACCAGCTTCAACCAAACTTTCCATTTGTGCCCATGTTTTCATATAATCGGCATGAATGTAAGGAACTGAATTCGGCTGACGAGCTGTCACATCACATTTTGGTGCGTGAAAGTTCGGGAATGGCCAGTGAACTAAGTATAAGTCCAGATAATCCAATTGTAAATCGGCTAATGATTGTTTGCACGATTCCACTACTTGTTTGTGCTTGTCGTTCCACACTTTAGAAGTAATCCAAAGTTCTTCACGTGTTACAATTCCTTCGGCAAAAACTTCTTTTAAAGCTACACCGATTTCTTTTTCATTGCCATAAACCGAGGCACAGTCGATATGACGATAACCCATTTTTATAGCCGTTTTCACTGCTTGCGCAATGGTTTCGGCATCGTAATTATCCGAGCCGAATGTTCCCAACCCGATTACCGGAATTTTATCGCCGGTATAAAGTGTTTTGTAAGGAACTAATGATGGAGAAATGCCCCCCAACCCCCTGAAGGGGGAGTCGAAGTTACTTTCGTCTTGCTTATTTTTATCTTTATTCATTTTATTTTAATGTTTTATAGAAATAATCGATACTAATATTAATTCCCCCTTTAGGGGGTTAGGGGGCTAACCTTCAGGGGGCTAGGAGGCTTCTTTTATTTCACCTCTTCGTCAAAAACGATGGCTACTTTACCACATTTTCCTTCGGCCATAAGCGAGTATGCCTCTGGTGCTTGTTGTAACTGGAAGCGATGTGTAACCAAATCTTCAGGGTGAATTCCCCAGCGCTCGATGCGCTCAACTAATTCTTCCATACGCCAGATTGAAGTTACCCATGAACCGTAAATGGTTTTTTGATCGTGGATAATGTCCGGACTTGGATTGAACTCAACGGTTCCACCTTCGCCAATCATTACCATTTTTCCCCACTGACGAGTAGCACGGATACAAAGTTGACGACCGGAAGTATGACCTGAACAGTCAACAGTACGCTCATAGCCTTTACCGTTGGTTGCTGCCATTACTTTTTCCATCACGTCTGGACCTGATACGAAAACTTCATCGGCCAAACCGAGGTCTATAGCTATTTGACAACGCTCTGCAACAGTGTCAACACCAATAAGTTTTTGAGCACCCATGGCTTTTGCAAGCATCAAAGCAGCCAAACCAACAGGACCAAGACCGGTTACTAACACTGCATCGTTACCACAAATACCAATTTTTTCCAAACCTTCGTACACTGTACCAAAACCGCAGGCAATCTGAGCACCGTCAGTGTATGTAAGGCTATCAGGCAAAAGAACCAAGTCTTTTTCTTCAGCAATCATGTACTCGGACATACCGCCGTCGCGTTGCCAACCGTAAGCTGCACGTGAAGGGCTTTTGCACGAAATCATATAGCCACGACGGCAATCGTTACAACATCCGCAGCCCGAAATATGATATACAACGACGCGGTCGCCCTCTTTGAAAAGTTTCATGCCCGGACCGCAGGAAACAATTTGACCAGATGGTTCGTGACCACAAATTTTGTTTTGATAACCTTCGGGACCTTTTCCAAGGTGTTCGCGATAGATAGCGCGGATATCGCTACCACAAATAGTTGATGATTTAATTTTCAGCAAAACTTCTCCATGTCCGGGTTTTGGAAATTCTACATCTTTGAAAACTACGGTGCTGTTTCCCGGTAAAAAAGCAGCTTTTGATTTGAATGACATTGTTTTTTGTAATTTTATTAAGTGACAATTGAGGTAATTTATTAATTCTCTAGGGTTTAATGAACTTATATGTTGTGCTCCATGTTATAGATTTTCCTTGTTTCAAGTCTATAACAATCATAGCTTCCGGACAAAATGCCATCCTCCATATATACAAGTAAAAAGAGTTTGGAGCCACATTAGAACTTACTTCAACCGAAGTTTTTGTTTTGCTGTTCGACAATGTAAAGACTTTCGATTGGTTAACATTCATTGATCCTTCTACCGGCTTGGCATCTAATAAATCCGAGTTAAGTTGAAACGATTTGTCGGTAAGTGTTGCTTTTGTACCAAAATCGTCCAATGCCTGACAAGTATTCAAAAACTCAATTTTGTAGTTTTTACCAATAAAGTC
>CAMBSB010000304.1 GCA_945870155.1 Paludibacter jiangxiensis
AGGTTATTCGCGATTTTATTTGCGCCACCAAAAATTACATTCCTTTGGTGCGTATTCCCGTTGGCGAAGGTTTTCACGAATGGAGCACTTCACCAGCTTGGAAACCCTATTACAATCGCACACCGATAAAAAACGAAGCACTTGCCAAAGCTTATTTATGTGGCGATCCTTACAATTTCGAAAGCGGACAAGGAAGCACTCAACCTTATTTGGTGTATATTTACAAATCGGGATTAAGTGGAAAAACCTTGCCGGATAATTATATGTTGTTCGACAGAAATTGCATCGGACCACGTGGGCGATATGGTAACTGGGGTGTTGTTGGCACCTTACGTGACCCAAGCATACCGGCTCCGGAACTTACCGAAACGCGTTATTTAATGATGGATGGCGTGAATACTTTTGTGGGTGCTTTCACATTAAATGCCAATTCAAATGCCACTACTTATCCGCTCAATGCGGCATTTCAGGGAACAGCCCCCGAAATAAAATATACTGCCGGAAAAGAAAAAGACTGGCAACGTGGCCAAAAATGGGCGTTCCTAACTGGAAAAGATCGCAACGATGCACAAACAAAAAGCAAATCTGTGTACGGATTATCAACTAATTATAAGGTCAGCAAGTCGCGGTTTGTTGAAACTCCCTGGAAAGCACAACAGCAGTGGGTAGTTACGCCCGACCGTATAATTGGTATGTGCGAAATTGAAGCAACCACCAATACCGCTGCTTACGGTTTAGCCCAGCGCATACAGTTGGTGGCAGGACGGCGAAATGCCTCGGGTGCTTATAAATTTTTAAACACAAAACCCAACAATGAATTTGAATATGGCGATTTACGGGTGAAAATTCACAGCAAAAACTTTGCAGGAATCGTTGATACAATTTATCATGGCGTGATGAATGATTCACTGGATAACAGGTCGGTAATGATTGAATTGCATGATGCTGCAAGCGGAAACGACCAATCGGTTGATTATAATGCCGGAACGCGTAGGTATGCGCTGATTGAAGCAACAAATAATGCACGTACTTATGCAACCGGCGTAACAAAACTCACACTGGCAAATGGTCTCGAAGGTTTTGAATTTACCGAAAGTGCCGGACGAAAGATACGGATAATTCAGAACACAACCGGAAGTTCTATTGCTCTGAACACAAACACAATGGCATGCCCATACACTAAATTGCGAATGCTGAAAAGTTGGGACGAAAATGCGTTGAACGTGCTTACAATTAACAATGGCAACGGCACCATTCCGTACACTACTATTCCGGCATACAGTCATGTGCTGATAATAAATTCGTCGATAAACTCCGACCATCAAACCGGGTACGACACTTATAATGATGTTTTTACGCTCAATACCAGTGCAATTCAACCATTAAATACCAACGATAAATTGCCGGATTATATCACCTTGAAAAATGGGATTTTACAAATTACGAATCCTTCAGCATCAGACGAATTGAAAGTTTCGGTGGTTTCGGCAAATGGTGTTGTGGTTCACTCCGATTCAATCGATTCAACAATTTCGAAATTGAATATTAATTTGTCTGATAAGCCTGGTGGAGTATATTTTGTAAAAATCATGAATAATTTTGGGCAAAAATCATGTTTTAAAATTCTGATAAAAAATTAATCTTTTTGATTTATAAAGAACTGCACAGTAAAACGGTTTGTTTGAAATATTTAGACTTTAAAGTTTTGGTGCTAAGGCATATCTATAATAATTCGTTTTAAATAAATAAATGATATTTTGGCGATGATTGGATGCATCAAATAACATTGAAAAAAATATTGAAGGATGAAAAGAAAAACCCAGCCTACTTGCAGTTGAAGGGGCTTGTCCACCCGAAGATTGTGGAGGTTCCTGGGGTTACGAAGGACTGAAAGAAGTGTCCGATAAAAAACATCTCGAACACAAAGACATGAAAGAGTGGTTAGGATTGCGCCCCAGAGATATTTGGGATGCGGCTGCGTTTGACTTAATGTCATTTCAGGAAAATTTGAAAGAGCATTTTAATTGATTGTAATCAGTTATTTGTAAGTCTATTTGATAAAAAACAAAGCTTTAATTAAAGCATTAAAACCCATTCTTACTTAAAAACCAACTCCCTTGCAATATACATAAGTTATTGACAGGGAGTTAGTTTCATTAAAAGCGCATCAACTTGTTCTTTCCAAATACTTGGTATGTAATAAATGATGTGAAATTTCACCCAGTGGCTCTTTTAAAAAATCTGAATAAAGCTTTAGAATTTCCTGGTTTTGATGTGATTTTCTTAAGTCTTTATGTGCATCTTCATAATAGATTGATTCTGCCCGTTTTTTTCTAATATCAAAATTTGTAGGTATGGGTTGTCCTCCACCACCTAGGCATCCGCCGGGACAGGTCATTACTTCAATAAAAGCATAAGGTGAAGTTCCGGCTTCAATTTGCTCAAGTAAAATTCGGGCATTTTTCAGGGTGTGTGCCACAGCCACTTTTATTTTTGTTCCGTCTAAATCCACTTCGGCTTCTTTGATTCCAGTCATACCACGCACCATATTAAAACTGATATTTTCCAGTGTTTTCCCGGTATACACTTCATAAGCAGTTCGTAATGCTGCTTCCATTACTCCACCAGTTGCACCAAAAATAACTGCAGCCCCGGTTGACTCTCCCAAGGGATGATCAAAATTTTCTTCTGCCAAATGTTCAAAATCCACTCCGGTCTCTTTTAACATTCTAGCCAATTCACGGGTTGTTAATACTGCATCCACATCAAAAAATCTCTCATTTTCATGTAAGTTCATTTTTTCTTTCCAATAATGAAACGCTCCGTCCATTTCAGGGCGTTTGGCTTCATATTTCTTAGCAGTACAAGGCATTACTGACACAACCACAATGTTGCGGGGATCAATGCCTGTTTTTTCGGCATAATAGGTTTTGGCTATAGCTCCAAACATCTGCTGAGGCGATTTACAACTGGATAAATGTGCAAGCGAAGCAGGGAAAAAATGTTCGATAAACTTAATCCAACCAGGCGAACAAGAAGTTATCATAGGCAATGTACCGCCATTTTTTATACGGTTGAGCAATTCGTTTCCTTCTTCAATTATGGTTAAGTCGGCTGTAAAGTTAGTATCAAATACTTTCGAGAAACCCAATCGCCTTAATCCTGCCACCATTTTTCCGGTAACCAAACTTCCATAAGGCATGCCCATCGCTTCGCCAATACCTACCCGAATGGCAGGTGCTGTTTGAACCAAAACAATTTTTTCAGGATTATGTATGGCTTCCCAAACTTCGGCTACGGCACTTTTTTCGGTTATTGCACCGGTTGGACAAACCAATGCACATTGGCCACAATTGGTACAAGCTACCGTACCCATGCCCTGATCCAGATAAGTCGAAATTTTACTTTTCAAACCACGTCCAGAGAAATCGATGGCATTTACCGTTTGCATTTCGCTGCAAACTGCCACACAACGACCACAAAGAATACATTTTTCGGGATCGCGAACCAAAGAAAGTGAGGAATCATCAATTTTCAAATGCTCTTTTCGGGTTCTGACAAAGCGTTTTTCAGTTATCCCGAAAGTATAGGTAAGTTCTTGCAATTCACAATTCTGATTGCGGTCGCATATTAAACAATCCTGTGGGTGGTTAGCCAACAATAATTCAACATTCATCTTTCGAGCATCTTGTATCCGCTGATTGTTGGTGGTAATTTCCATTCCTTCCCATACTTTTGTAATACATGAACGCAATAACGAACGCATTCCTTTCACTTCTACAACACAAACTCCACAGGAAGCATTTTTAGAAACATCCT
>CAMBSB010000305.1 GCA_945870155.1 Paludibacter jiangxiensis
CCTTTCGACCACGTCCATACACCCGAAAACAGAGGAGAATTGTTGTGCAATTGTCGCAGACTAGTGTAAGGCGCTGTGGGCATGGTATTTTTGTATTCCTCAAAACCTTCAATCACGCCGTTAGCTACATAATTTGGAAAAGCACCTTTGCCTTCGTACTCACGGGCGCATTGCACTTCCACTAATTGTTTGTGTCGGCCAGTGCCAAGTACTTTGCTAAACGGATTTCCACGATGAAAATCTCCTTCACAATGTTTTACACTGAATATCAGATTTGGGTGGGGTTCTACACCATTGCTCACAGCATTATAAGTATTCTGATCGGAGTCGAAGCTCCACCATGTGCGGAAAAACACTTTTTTATTCAGTTTCACACACACTTCTTCGCGCATTATTTGCATCAACGGAATAATGACTGTGGACGAAGTTTTATTATTTATACCACCCGAATGATAGGGTGCATCCTGCATATAAGTTTCGCCAATGCGTACCACAATGCCATCTAATTGCGGAAAGTCTCGAAACATCATGCGCAATTCCTCACGCAACAATTGCTGCGTCATGGCATCGTTAATGTCTTTAAAACGGGTTGTCATGCCGTATTTCTCGAGTAACTTTTTGGGGAAAAGCAATAAATCGGACATACAATACACTTCGAGACCGGCAGCTTTGGCTTCGTTGTAACTTTTGGTTATTGCAGCTGCTTTTGTATCAATCCATGTTCTGTCGGTCGAACCAATGGGCAAAGCAGTAGAATCAAAACTTGCCCAGTTTACACCCAAAACCCCTGAATCGAATAAAAAGAAAACTTTGCCTTTCGCACCAGCATCTTTTACCACTTCGGGCTTGTCGTAATTGGTTACAAACCGTACTTCGCCCGGATTATGATGTACCATATCCATAATGTAGGGAAGCTGTGCGAAAACTTTTGAAAGCAAAAATAAGGCATAAAAAAGTATCAGACGTTTCATAATAAATTGTTTTTAATAGTAAAATCCCTGATAGACAGTTCAATCTATCAGGGATGTCAAAACCTTAAAAACCTAATCAAACACTATCTTATTTTACCAAAACTTTAGAGCTAAATGCACCAATACGAACGATATAAAGTCCGTTGGCAACTGAAATATTTTCTTTGTCCGAAAGCAATTTTGCTGATTTCACCAACTGACCATTCATAGTATAAATGCTAGCAGTTTGTCCCATCATGTCTTTTACAACAATGTTATTATTTGTACCATAAACACCAAGTGTTGCAGGTTTCACTGTTTTTACACCAGCTACCGAACCATAAGCCAATGCACCAATATCCATAGTGGAACGAGCAAATCCATTGAAGTCAGTTGTAACTTCAGTAAGAACAACCCCCGCACCTTTGGCTGGCGATGTTTCCTGTATATTCATGTTTGGCATTTCAGCATCGGGAGCAACAAATTTAGGATCGGCAACTGTACTATGAGCATCAAAAACATTCGTAGCTGTTGAGAATGACTCAGCCCAAACTGTCAAATCATCAGCATTTGTATCCTCAATATTACCAAAATACTTACCAAACTGATACAGATTATAATCCGAACTTGTGAGTTCTATTGAAGTTTTAGCTTGCATAGCATAATGCGCTTCTGTATTGCCTACTGCACGTTTGTTGGCGATAATATTGTTTTTCAAATCGTTTTTAGCAGCTATACCTGTATGGAAAAATCCCCAAGTATTTTTAGCAGCTGTAGCAGGAGCAGTTCCACCTACATAAATAGTATTGTTGTAAATTTTCATTGGATGCGCTGCATCAACTGCTGCACCTTGATATATGCCATAAATACTTAAATCGTTTAATACGTTAGTTCCGATACGAGCAATATTGTTTTTGAAAACTAAGCCATCTGCGTTGCTACCCGAAATTTGATAAGCTCTTATGAATCCAGTGTTTACAGTGCTTATGGCACGTAGATTTGTAACCAAATTGCGCTCGAATATTGTGGTATTAGCACCAATATTAATACCATAAGCTTCGTTGGCTTTCGTCGAAAGATCGTCGCCAGCAGTAAGGTTCATAATTTGATTACTTGTGTAACTTACTTTGGCTGTGGCGTGTGCTGCATTTGCAACCGACATACCGATAATTGAGCATTTGTTTCCGGCAACCGGCGCAGCAATTACTATATCCTTTATGCTGTTATTAAGCACATTAAAGTTGAATGGATTAGTCGAACTTACAACAACACCATGAAACGTACTTCCATCAGCAGTAGCATTTACTGTGATATCTTTTATGGTATTTCCACTACAAATATCGTTAGCATTTGGTGTTTGAGCTGAATATGTTACAACATTTATACCTACAACCGCTTTAAAAGTAGCATTTACATTGCTAACGATATTATTTTTTACAGTGGCATTTTTAACATCAATAAATTTAAATGAAATTGCAGTAGCTGTTGGAAGTGCAGTAAGTTCAGCAATGCCTGTTCCATCGGCACTTGTGTAACCTATCACATTGTTTTCGACACGGTTACCTAATCCACCACTGTTACCACCTATACCAATTAAGCTAATATTTGCACTGAACAAAGCAGGCTTGGTCCAATACAAACGGTTATTCAATGCATAGTTTTTTGAAGTACCTTGGTAACTTGGGAATTGGAAAAAGCCAGCATTGCCATTTGTCGACAAACCTGAACCTATATTGTATAAATTATTTTCCGAAAAAGTATTGTCGTTCGAATTACCTGCAAAAAGCACCATTGAGTTTGGCATTGGAAGTCCTTCGATATCGCAAATGTCATTTTTTTCAAATGTATTAAAATCGTTTTCGCCACCACCAAAATAGATTGTACCACAAGTACCATTGTTATATTCACCACTTACATTCGAACCCTTAATATAGCAATTCTTTACGGTATTGTATTGAGCACCAAGCGACAATAATATCGTTTTAGCATAAATATTATTTGGATTCTGAATGGTTAATCCGGTATCTCCGGTACGCGAAACACCATCGATGGTTACATATTTGGCACCACTTAGATGCAAAGCCACTGTTTGTATTTTTCCGAAAAATAATGTGGTAGCTGTTTGAAGCGAAGTAGTGGCTACCGATATAGTAACTGTTTTAGTCGCTTCGTCTACACCAGTTACTTTTACATAAGTTGTGTTTGTGTCATAAGGTTTTACGCCAATTCCATACACTATATCATCCACAGCAATGCCTGAAACGTCAGGTAACACAATGCTTTGTGAGCCGCTTTCGAATCCAAGTCCACTAACAACTTTTGTTTGTAAGGTTGAAGAAATAACTTTTTTAACCCCTGCTGCCGGTTTAATAACGATGTTATTTTCGGCTTTAGCACCTTTTTTTGCTTTAATTACAATTGGGTAAACTTCAGTTGTAGGATCGTAGTCGGCTTGTAACTCGAGGATATATGCTCCCGTTATTGAATCGGGCATGATCGAATCGTATGCCAACTGAATAGTTTTCTGATAGGCTTCTTGTGAAGCACCTACTTTAATAACTGTTTGCGCACTGAGTGTGGCAAAACTACCTATGGCCATTGCAGCCAAAAGAATTTTTGAAGTAAATAATTTTTTCATGATATAATATTTGTTTAAATAATTAATTAGGGCAAAGATAAATACACTGCATTAATTCGATAGGTATAAAATAAAACCTATTGGGGTGTAAAATAATAACAAGATGAATTATTTGTATAAAAAAACCTGTCAGACAATTTATCCAACAGGCTTTTAGAATTTTCATTTTAAAACCAATAGGCTATTTCTTTATTTTACAAACACTTTGGCTACTTCAGTTCC
>CAMBSB010000306.1 GCA_945870155.1 Paludibacter jiangxiensis
CCGCGATATTGTGAAGATTTACAAAGCGTTGAATATTGTAACAAATAACTCGGCAACATCCATTGGCGGTGGAGGTACTCCTCGTCAGGAATTGGCGCCTCCATTCAAACAATAATTTTTTTTAGAGTATATAAAAAGAGACTGTTTCATAGTTAAGCATTTTGCTGTTGATTTTTAATAATTTATAAAGATGAGAAAACTGATTTTTAATATTTGCGTGTTAATGATAAGCTTAACAGCGCATGCACAAAGTAAAACAATTGAAATCCCGCTTGAAATTGGGGAAAAAGTATGGTCGGGCATTGTGAACGAAGGAAGTAATATGCCTGTGAATCAGGGTAAATCATTCGAATTGTATGGCGATAATTTTGGCAATCAGGTTCAGCCCTTATTGCTGACCAGCAAAGGCCAATATGTGTGGAGCGAAGACCCGTTTAAATTTCAGATTCTTAATAACAAACTAATTATCAGCAATGTAATAAGTAAAATTGAAAGCGGTAGAATTGGAAAATCGCTTTCGGAAGTGCGTGAATATGTATCGCGGACTTTTTTCCCCGCTTCGGGAAAAATGCCGGATAAATTGCTTTTTTCTGCTCCGCAATACAATACATGGATTGAGTTACAATACGATCAAAATCAGGAAGATATATTGGAATATGCCCGCAATATTCTGGCAAATGGTTTACCGGCTGGTGTGCTGATGATTGACGATACATGGCAAGAAGCTTATGGTGTGTGGAATTTTCATCCGGGTCGATTTTCTAATCCCAAAAGAATGATTGACGAGTTGCATGCTATGGGCTTTAAAGTTATGCTCTGGATTTGTCCGTTTGTAAGCCCCGACCAATACCAAATATGCCGCGAAATTGGTAAAGGTAAAGGCTTTTTGATGCAACGAAATCAAACGGGAGGAACTTATGCACAAGCAAAACAACCGGCATTGATTAACTGGTGGAATGGTTATTCACATGTGCTGGATTTTACAAATCCAGCTGCAGTGAAATGGTTCGATGATCAATTAAACAGATTGGTTAATGATTATGGTGTGGATGGATTTAAATTTGATGCCGGCGACTTTAGATATTATCCTGTTCACGAAAATGCCGTGAGCATGAAAGATGTAACACCCAATGAACATGCACGGCTTTTTGCCGAATTTGGGCTAAAATATCCACTCAACGAATATCGTGCTTGCTGGAAAATGGCCGGACAGCCATTGGCTCAACGCTTACGCGACAAAAAACACAATTGGGAAGATTTACATACTTTGATACCTAATATGCTAATCGAAAATTTGGTAGGCTATACGTTTTCATGTCCCGATTTAATTGGTGGTGGCGATTTTGTTTCGTTTCTCGAAGGATCCAAAATTGATCAGGATTTAGTTGTTCGCTCTGCGCAATGTCATGCCTTAATGCCCATGATGCAATTCTCGGCAGCACCTTGGCGTGTGTTGGATAGTGTACATTTTGCAGCGGTTAAAAAAGTAGTTGATTTACGCATGAAACTAACTCCCGAAATACTGAAACTTGCCGAAAACTCGGCTAAAACAGGAGATCCCATTATGTATTCGCTCGAATTACTCTATCCGAATCAGGGTTTTGAAAATGTAAACGACCAATTTCTGTTAGGTAAATCCATTCTTGTTGCTCCCATGCTTAAAAAAGGAGCACTAACGCGCACTGTTGTTCTGCCAAAGGGTAAGTGGCTTTCGGACGATGGAAAAATGTATAAGGGTGGAAAAACCTATCAAATTTATGTGCCGTTGGATAGATTGCCGTATTTTAAACTGGTGAAGTAAATATCATGTAGTTACTTTAAAAATTATTCATTCTAAGATCTTTGTGTTTATCTAACAATTAATACAGCCGAACTAGTTGTAAAAGTAAAAGCCAATCATGTCGATTGATTTTATAATAGCTCTTTGTCAATCCGTTGACAAATCATTTCGATTGGACATATTTCGACTTTTTCAGCAAAAAGATAAGAGTCTTTTACAGGTGAAACAATAAAAGAGAAGTCTGGTGTTAATAAATCTACCGCACGCCAAAATCCTTTTGTTAGTTTAGGCGCAGTGGATGCTTTACATTCAATTGCCAAAAGTTTGTTGTTCTTTTTAATTATTAAATCAATTTCATCTCCACTACTTGTGCGATAAAAATAAAATTCAGCATTAATCAAATTTACGATAATTGTTTCAATAACTAATCCTTCCCAGGAAGAGCCAAAAGCTGGATTTCCCAACAAATCATTATAATTAGTTATTTGTAATAAACAGTGTAACAGTCCACTATCCCGAAAATATATTTTTGGCGTTTTTACTAAACGTTTTTTTACATTCACTTCGTAAGGCTGAAGGCTACGAACTATAAATGACTGCTCTAAAAGGTCAATATACTTCCGTATTGTTGTGTGAGACAATCCTAATGACTCACCTAATTTCGATTGATTTAGCAGTTGACCATGTAAATGTGCAAGCATTATAACGAATCTTCGCATTTGCAATGCAGGTATTTGAAATCCTAATTGCGGAATATCACGTTCAACGAAAGTTCGAATAAAATTTTCACGCCACAATAACGACCCATTATCAGACGAAGCAAGGTAGCTATCAGGGAAACCGCCTCTTATCCAATGTGTTGATAGATTAAATGCATTGTTGTATATAAGTTCATTAACTCCAAAGGGAGACATTTCAACATATCCGATTCTTCCTGCCAAACTTTCCGATGAATGTTGAATTAAATCTCGCGATGCCGAGCCTAACAAAATGAATCGACCTTTTCTTCTATCTCTATCAATTTCACTTCGAAGTGTTGAAAATAAATGCGGTATTAATTGTATCTCATCTAAACAGATTGTACTTGTTGAATTATTTGTAAAAAAAAGTGTAGGCTCATTTAACTTGTTAAGATCGTCGATGTTTTGTAAATCGAGATAGATAAAAGATGGTAATTTATCACTCATCATTTTTATTAATGTGGATTTTCCACATTGACGGGCGCCCAATATTGCTACAGCTGGAAAAACTGTAAGATTTTCAAAAACAAATGATTGTATTCCTCTTTCTAACATAACTGTGCAAATTGAAACTGTTGGTTGCAATTTGCGTGCAAATATAAATATATTTTATTTTATCTCCAAATGATTATTCAACTTATAGGTTTAAAAACACCGTTTGTAATTTAAAAAAACATTATCCGACAATTTCTAAACCCTATTCAAACAATAATTGCCCATTTTTAATTTTGTAAGTGTCGTAAATTTGTAGCCGTAAAATAATTAAATACGATTACAATGAATCACATGTTTCGCTTTTTATGTTTTGTGCTGTTTTTACAGTTTAATGTTTTGTTTGCATTTAGTTCTGAATTAACTACAGATGCTTCAGATACAAAATATACGCTTCCGGTTATTCCCATGACTGACAATGATATTACCAATCCCGATAGAGGTTTTTGTCGCTGGAACGGTAACGAAATGGCACCATTCCCAAGTATCGACCGCTATGCACGCTATAACTGGACTGTTTTCGAGACTTCCGAAGGAGTTTATAATTTCTCGTCGCTTTATAACGAAGCAGCGGCGGCTTATGCCGATCCCGATGGTCGTGGTACATTTGGACTGGCTTTCAGGTGTGTGGTAGAAGGTATTGATCACGCCTACCCTGCCTATCTCGATGCTAAAATGACTTCGTGGTACAGCAATAATAAAAAATGCTGGGTTCCCGATTGGAATAATGCCTATTTTCTGGAGCGACATGATTCGTTGGTGGCAAATCTTGGACGTGCTTT
>CAMBSB010000307.1 GCA_945870155.1 Paludibacter jiangxiensis
TAATTTCATTTAATATTTCAGTATTATGAAATGAAAGTTGGTCATATAAAGCATGAACTTTTAATCTAATAATTGTTTCTTGTTTTGAAAGAATTCCAGTTTCGTATAATGATAATGTTTTATACAAAGTGTCATTTGCGACTGCTCCCATAACAATATCAAAGAAATGACATTTATCCTCTTTTCTGTTATTAACAACAAAGTCTAACCATTCTTCATTTGCTAAATTAAATACTTTTACTTTGTATCTTCCATCTTGTAAAAAGCAATCATCGAGTTCATATTCAGATACGTATGATTTAGCATCAACATTTAATCTGTTTCGTTTAATTAATGCCCATTTTTCAGCTTGATCTTTATTTGTTGTAGTGTAAAATCCTTTTCCAAAATCAAGTAAGCGTTGGGTATCAAGAATAGTTGGAAATTGAACAATTTCAGTACTTCCGTGAAATAATCTCATTTTCTATGATCAATAAATTCTTTAATATCTGCAATTAAATAATTTTTACCTTGTGTATGTAATACATCATATCCTGTGGCTAAATAGTCAAAAACATTTGCACGTTTAAATTCATTTAATGCCACATTGCCCGTAATCCCTAATGAGGATCGGTAACTTTCTAAACAAAATATTTGAAAATGTTGAATTTTATTAAGTGTATACATATGCATATTAAACAAACTGCTTATCCCTTTCGGTCAAGTTGAAGAAAAACGAACCACAATAGACACAATAGAATTAATTATTATAGCTTTATTGTCGATTCTTGTTTCATTGAAATACCGATAGGTATTTATCTATTGTGTTCTTATTTAAATATTTATATCTTCTATTGTGCCTATTCTTGGCGAGCCAAGCGGCAAAGCCGAGCGGTGGCTTAACTTTTTTACATTAATTTATTGTTCAAATGGAAGTTTACAAGGAAAACTAAATGATTCAATAATAACCTTTACTTAAGCATATAAGCAGTTTAAACAAAATCGGGATAAATCAATTTGTTAGTTTGTTTTTCAATTTTAAGCATTTCAAAAAGTTTTTCATTGCTTAAATGCCAAATTTTAGTACTTTCATCCAATAAAGCAATGTAAAGTTTTGATTCGTAAAGATATTGAAGTGCATCAACAAATTCTAATTTTTCATATTCTATAATTAAAGATACTAAGTCTTGAACTTTCAATTCAACGTATGTATCAAATTCATTTTGTATCATATAATTCATTTTATAATGTCGCAGTTCAGCAAAGCGTCCACCACCTCGATAGACATAAGGTCCTTACTTTTTCTGAGCTAAAAGGATTCCGATAGCTATTTCTTTGTTCTTTGTTCTTTGCTCTTTGTTCTTTGTTCTTTGCTCTTTGTTCTTTGCTCTTTGTTCTTTGCTCTTTGTTCTTTGTACACACTCCCCCTCGTTTGTAACGAGGGGTAAATGGTTATTTGTTTGTAACAAAGTTCAACTTGCACTCTATCGAAATCTATCTAACTCCCCCTCGTTTGTAACGAGGGGTAAATGGTTATTTGTTTCTAACAAAGAAAAAAATTATATTAAATCAATTTCAATTATACTGCTCAACCCTGCATAATTTCGAGCAGAACTATACAAATAGTCTTCAGCTTTGGCTACCAATCCTGTCCTTACAGGGTTTTCATGAACATAGTTAATGCGCTGATCTATCATTTCAGTTGTTGTTAACTCTATAGGATGACTTTTATCCTGCCAAAACCGATATTTCTCAATTCGGTTATCAAATTTACCTGCAAATTCAAACCGGTGCAACATCCAGTCTCTCCTGCTTTCAGGGAGTTGCTGTATATCATTAAGCACAGCTTTTGCAGTAAATTTCTTATAATCACGAAGAAAGTCAGTCATTCTAAAAGGCTCTTCAATGCTACAAACTAAATGTATATGATTGGTCATTAAACACCATGCATACAATTTTAATCCTTTGTTTTTTCGGCAATAATCTAAGGATTCGGCAATAATTATTCTGTAATTCAGCCGGGTAAAAACATCAACCCAATCAGTTACAGTAAAAGTAAGGAAATAAACCGCATTTTGTTTTTCAACCCGGTAATTCTCTGATGACATATTATTTTTATTATAAAACTTTTGTCATATCTAATTTTAGCGTTACAAACGCTTGACCATTAACCCCTCGTTACAAACGAGGGGGAGAGCAATAATTTGAACTTGCTTGGCTCTAGATCATACAATTTCAATTCCCTTATCTTTTATCATGTTAATTAAAGGAGATGAATTATCTTCATTAAATTTTTTATTACCTACAAGAAAAGGTTCTATTTTAGTGTTAATTTTCCGAGTTAGTTTCCATATTTTTCCAATTATCAAATCATCGTTCTCATCAAATTTATTTGATACAATCATAACATCAATATCACTGCTTTCAGTAGCGGTATCAGTAGAATAACTCCCAAAAAGAAATGCTTTGTTTACTGAAACACCTTCTGAATTTAAAAGTAATACATATTTTTTCAATAATTCTATAATTTCGCTTCTAGCCATTTTAAAAGTTTTTCGGTTTTGTTTAAATAGCCTATTATTTTAACTTTTTCCGGTACAATTGGATTATAATCAGGATATCTACCTTGTAATTGATATTTCATTAAAATACCAAGAAAAATTTCATCATCCTCATTAAAAAATAAATTTGATTTTTCTGACAAATGAATTAGGTTATGAGAGCGAGGTGCTAAATCATTAGACTGTTTAACAACATGTGCTTTGATTATTTTCTCTATTACAAGATGACAGAAAAATAATCCATGTAGTAAACGATCTTTTTCAATTAAGATTTTGGCCGTTTGTAGATCATCGTATGATCCGGTTCTCCAATACTCTATCTGTTTTTCAATATCAACCATTTACTCTAAGTGTTTTTATTAAATCTAACCCTTGTTCGGCATAGCGTCCTCGTGGCTGTTGCACAACCTTATCAAAATCCCATGTTTTCTTTTAAAAAAATCTGACTTTCAAAACAAAATAATCCGATAAAATAAAAACTCTCGTTTTTATTGAAAAAAATTGCTTTAAAAGTAGTAAAAGAAGTATGTATAATTGAAAAAAACATTTAATATCTCTGTCGCTGTAAATTTTGTTATTGCAGCAATAGATTTTACACTATTAAATCTCAACAGCTTTTTGATATTATAAACCGAAGCAGCCATTGGCAAATGTTTGTTCCAATCTTCACTCTAAAACTCCCCCTCGTTTGTAACGAGGGGTAATTGGTAATTTGTTTGTAACAAAGAAATAAACTAGCTTTTGGCAATTTTAAGGTAAATAAATATACTATTAACCTATAATCCTTTTATTGTAGCATATGAAATAACTGCTTTAATGAATACACATTGATTTGATACAACATAAATAATTGTCATTTTCTTATATGAAATTGCACGTACATTAAAACCATATTGTTGAAAAAACGGACTTGTTTGTACTACAAAAGACCAGCGCCAGACTTCAAAGAATTAATTTGCAGATACAATCCTTTCAAATATTTAAATGCCGTAATGGGAGATGCATAATCATAAATGATTGAATTTGACAAATTAACAATATCTTTTTTCGCATTTTCGCCTATAACTATTTGATATTGTTCCATATTTTATTACCATCAACTTGATAATGTTTACTTAAAACATCAACACACTCATCGAAAACCTCATCAACTGAGTATGTTCGTTCAGTTTCAATCCCTGTAATTTCGGGATATTCT
>CAMBSB010000308.1 GCA_945870155.1 Paludibacter jiangxiensis
ATATCCATTTTCATAAAATCGTCGAAAGACACGTTTTCTTTTACCGCATTGGGTTTGTAAGCCGCAGCTTCGTTGGCAATTTTCGTGTCTTGCAATTTCTGTACTTGTGCAGCAATAGTTTCGTCTTCAATTTTTTCGAAAAGCAATTCAGGCGTTCCGAGTTGGTCTCCGGCTTTTAGCAAATCAATGCGTCCAAGTTCTTTCCATTCGAAAGTTGAAAGATGGAGCATAGCACGTAATTTAGCCGATGTAAATGGTAAAAATGGCTCGAAAGCAATAGCTAAATTAGCAGCAATCTGCAAACTCAAGTGCATAATTGTTGCTACGCGATCCATATCTGTTTTAGCTACTTTCCATGGTTCGGTATCAGCTAAGTATTTATTGCCAATACGAGCCAATGTCATAGCTTCTTTTTGCGCATCGCGGAAGCGGAAATTGTTGAGCAATTTTTCAACGTCTGCTTTCACATTCACAAATTCTTCCAGTGTTTGCTTGTCGTAGTCGGTGAGTTCGCCCAAAGCAGGCACTTTGCCATCGTAATATTTTTGAGTGAGCACCAAAGCACGGTTTATAAAATTACCGAAAATTGCCACCAACTCATTGTTATTGCGTGCCTGAAAATCTTTCCAGGTAAAATCGTTATCTTTAGTTTCAGGAGCATTCGCTGTTAATACATAGCGCAAAACATCTTGTTTCCCTGGAAATTCTTCCAAATACTCATGCAGCCAAACTGCCCAATTGCGCGAAGTGGAAATTTTATCGCCTTCGAGGTTCAGGAATTCGTTGGCAGGCACATTATCGGGCAAAATATACGAACCTTCGGCCTTCAACATAGCCGGAAAAACAATACAGTGAAACACAATATTATCTTTTCCAATAAAATGTAACAAACGTGTTTCAGGGTCTTTCCACCATTTTTCCCAACTGTCTGGCAATAATTCTTTGGTGTTCGAAATATAACCTATAGGTGCATCGAACCAAACATAAAGCACTTTTCCTTCGGCTCCTGCTACAGGCACAGGAATTCCCCAGTCGAGATCGCGACTAACGGCACGTGGCTGCAAGCCCATGTCGAGCCAGCTTTTGCATTGTCCGTACACGTTTGGTTTCCATTCTTTGTGGTCTTCCAAAATCCACTGACGCAACCATGCTTCGTGTTGGTCGAGTGGCAAATACCAGTGTTTGGTTTCGCGCATTACAGGAGCTGCACCGCTTATGGCAGATTTTGGATTAATCAAATCTGTTGGACTAAGTGACGTTCCACAAGCTTCGCATTGGTCACCATAGGCATTTTCGTTGCCACAATGCGGACATTTACCCGTAATATAGCGGTCGGCAAGGAATTGTTGTGCCGTTTCGTCGTAATATTGTTCGTTCGTTTTTTCAACAAAACCACCTTTGTTGTAAATGGTTTTAAAAATCCCGGAAGCCACTTCGCGATGTGTAGACGATGTAGTTCGAGAATAAATATCGAAAGTAATACCAAAATCGGCAAAGGATTTTTTAATAATTCCATGATAACGATCCACAATATCTTGTGGTGTAACACCTTCTTTTTTTGCTTTGATTGTGATGGGCACACCATGTTCGTCCGATCCACCAATAAAAAGCACTTCTTCGCCTTTTAAACGGAGATAACGAACGTAAATATCAGCTGGAATATAAACACCGGCTAAATGACCAATATGAACTGGTCCATTGGCATAAGGTAGAGCAGAAGTAACGGTAGTGCGTTTAAAGTTAGTCATATTGTTTGTTAGTTAATTTGTAGATTAGTTAATTGGTTAATTAGTTAATTTGTGGATTAGTTAATTAGTTTGTATATTAGTTTATAGGTTAATTAGTAGATAAGTTAATCAGTTGATTGAATTTTTAAATCGAATCTACTATTTAATCTTATGTTAAAAGCGAGTGCAAAGATACTGACAAATAATTAAAATTTGAGTAGATTTGCAGTTAGTTGCTTAAATTTATTGTGAAAATAGCTGTATGAGAAAATATTTTTCTCAGTTTGTGATTTTTATTATGCTTGTGTTACTTATTTATAAAACAAGGTTTAATTCGATTTTTATTAAAAATAATATGATTATCTGCAAAGCGACCTAAATAATCCGAATGATTTAATTTTCATATCCGTAGGTAAGTGTAGCAAAACCTACGGATCGAATCAACACAAAATAGTTGCCTGAAAGGCAAGATTAAACTTTGTCTTGCCTTACAGGCAGTTATTGTACGTCTTTTTTCCCGTAGGTCATTGACCTACGGTTATGTAAATTTGACTTTTCAAGTCATCGTTATTAATAGGACGCTTTGCGGATAATCATAAAAAAATCACAATAAAAGGAAATGACAAATGATTTAATTAGCGAACAGTTTTTAAAGATATTTGAAGATAATCTGGGAATAGTAGTTAAAATATCGAGAGTTTATACTTCCAATCAGCATGATAGAGAAGATTTAACAAATGATATTGCCCTGGAACTTTGGAAATCTTTCAAAACTTTTAAAGGAGAATCAAAAATTTCAACCTGGATATACAAAGTTGCTTTAAATACAGGGATGAATTACAGGCGTAAAAAATCGAAGGATTCGTTTTTCTCTTTTTTAGGAGATTTCAAAAATGAAGAAGTCGGTATTTGGTTATTTGAAAATGAAGATGATCTTTCATCTGAAACCGAAATTTTATATGAATGTATCGATGAATTGAGTGAAATTAACAAAGCGATTATCCTGCTCTATTTAGATGGTAAATCGCACGAAGAGATTTCTGATATAACCGGAATCTCAAAAACCAATGTAGGCACACGCATTGGACGCATAAAAGATGAAATAAAAAATTTAGCAATCAGTAAAAATTAGGAAATTATGGAAATCAATGAGTTACAGAATTTATGGATAGGTTTGGATAAGAAAATTGAAACAAACACCCATATAAACAAAGAAATATTGAAAAGAATGTTATTGGCTAATCCGAAAAGACGATTGACCGGTTTAAAAATTAAATCTGTATTGAAATTAATACTACCCTTCATTATTTTAATACCATTTTTATTGCTCCGGGTAGAATTCAGAAATACAATCAATTTTTATATTGGTTTAATTTTATTCACATCAATGATTAGCATTTCATACTATTGGGAAATAAGGTATTATTTGCTTATTCAAAAAATAGATTTTTCATTACCCGTGTTAAGTATCAAAAAAGACATTGCTACAATTGAGAAGTACAAAATAATGACTACTCGAATCAAATATCTTTTAATGCCTTTGGCTATAATTGGAATATTTTTAATGTTTATACGCACATTGAAATTTAATGCCGAAACTGCTATTCTGTTTATTTTGATATTACTGGTTTTTGTGGCTTCATTTTTTATAACTTTCAAATACATAATACATAATCAATTTGAAAAATTAAACAATGAAATACATGAAATTGAAGTTTTAGAACTGGAATAATTGCATAATTTAGGTTTTGAAGTTTCAGACATTTCAATTTTAATAGCTTGTGAATATTATTGAAATTATTTGTTTACATTTGTCATTCAAATTAATCCATTTATAAACAACAAATTTAATTAAAAAATCATGGTAATTTTAATTGTTATTGGTATAATAGTAGTGATTGTCGGTTTTAATTTAAATAAAACCAACACGCTTTTAACTCCTTACAGTCGATTAATAAAGATTGTGGGCTTTATAATCATTATTGCAGCTGCACTTACTTCAT
>CAMBSB010000309.1 GCA_945870155.1 Paludibacter jiangxiensis
ATCTATGATTCAATGAATAAAATTAATTTAGAAATTGAAAATATTAAAAAGTATTATAATGATAGGGGGGACAATGTAACATATAATGTTTACCGAAATATTATGAATTGTTTTACTTCTGAAAGATATGCAGAAAATAGAAAATTAAACGAAATTGAAATATATAACAATTTAATTGCATGAAATTAACATAATTCAAAATAGGGGGGTAATCTAAAAAAGTAGTTTTTATTAAATAATTTTCCATATTTTTTAGCCCCCTTTTTAATATCTGTACTTTTTTAGGAAGTACAGATATTTTTTTTGGTTCTAAAAAAAACATGTTGATAAAGTTGTATTGTTTCAAATTTTCTTTGAAGTGGGAAACATTACACAAAATTATTACTACTTTTGCAAATCACAATGAAATAACAAGATTTAACATAAATGCAATTTATTGAATATCAATTATATATGTATATTTTTAGCAACTGTATAATTGTGCAAAATATAATAATGTTATGACCGCCTGCAGCAGCCACTTCCAAGGCACGTTTTACATTTTCCTGACCTTTTACATCTGAAAAATTAATTTCTATATGGCTCAAATTATTGAAAAACTCCTCACGCGTATTCACTATAGTTGGCTCAAGCTTTGAAGCACCATTAAAAAAATCAATCACTTCAGTTATACTTTCAACTCCATAAACTTCCAAATTATTTACTACAGCGGCTTCACGTGCATTTTGTTTTGGTAAAATGAAACCCTTAAATCCTTCTTCTCTAGCTTTTATGGCTATAGGTAAAACACCTTTAATGGGTTGTAAACTACCATCCAACGATAACTCACCCATAATTACATATCGTTCCAATTCTTCACTTTGGATAGTTTCAGCACCCGCCAACATACCTATGGCCAAAGGTAAATCATAAGCTGATCCTTCTTTCCGTATATCGGCTGGAGCCATATTGATTGTAATTTGCTTGCGTGGTAATTTATAACCTTTGTAGTCCAAAGCCGAAGCTATTCGCTCATGACTTTCCTTTACAGCATTATCGGGCAAACCTACTAAAAAAAATCTAATACCTTGATTTACATTAACTTCAATTGTGACAATAGTAGCATTAATACCCTGAACAGCAGAACCGTAAGTTTTTACTAACATAAGCTTCAAGATTTAAAGGTGTTCAAATCGTTTTTTAGAAATTAATTTATCTATAGATGCATTCAAAGTTAAAACTTGTTCGTGCATAAATTGACCTTCGGAAATATGAAATTTAAGAGCAACATTCCCTTGTATATATTCCGAATTCAAAAAACGTAAAAAAACTTTATTTTCCATATACGATTTCGATCTTAAAAATGGATTACCCCAATATAATTGATTTCCATATTTGGAATAAAAAATAAAATGTGGTGAACCCGTATAAACTTTCATATTAACACCCACATATTTAGTATCAAATTTCAATTCAGATACAAATCCTAGGGGCAAATTTGCCACAGAATTGGGAGTTCGTTCGCGCTCATACCCCCCAAACAGGCCGGCTGATAAATTTATATTCGCCTTGTTATTAAACACTTCACTGTCAATACCTGCCATTAAAAGTGCTTGTGCATTATCGCATAACTTATTTAATGGTTTTCTGGGATTTGTATTGGCAAAATGAAATAAATAAGATTGAAAATCGACAAAAAATATTTTTGCTATTTGAGAATGACTTGAAATACCTGCATAAAAAGTTTCTCTGTCAATTTCAGTATCTCTACCCGTCCAATCTAACCAAATATTAAAATAGTTTTTTGTATTGCCAATATTCCAAAAAATACCATGTAGATTAGGACGAAAATATTGAATTGAATCAGCAAATAAAAAATCAGAATAGTATGAAATTGATTTTGATCTTGGAAATGACCCTATTAATAATTGTTGGTTAGTTTTTTTTAATTGGAAATATGCTATAGGGAAAAAATCCTGAAATCGCTTTGTTGCACCCGATAACATAAGTATGTCAATTCCAGCCACTATACTCTGAGTAGTATCTATACTTATATCGAGTTTTGGTACAAAATGAACCCCCGACATAGTTTGGTCTTTTACTAATTTTGATTTTGCAAATTCAGTATTATCAAAAAAATAATTGAAATCAACACCCCAATTTACCTTTTGAGCAGAAATAGAAAAATGAATAAATACAAAAAAAACCGAAGCTTGAAGTAATCGTTTCATATTTATGCTATTAGATTAAAAATTCTATTTTAAACAATGAATTCCGTTTATATTACAAAAATACATTTTTAATTCTCAAAAAAATTACATTTTGATAAAAAACACAAGTATATTGCAAAAAAAAAGTCACAATTCAAAATTGTGACTTTTTTTAGAATATTTTTTTAATATCTCTTGAATCTTATTTTTCTGACAAATAACTAGCTATTCCTTCTTGTGTAGCTTTCAATGATTTTTCACCTTTTTTCCAATTTGCAGGACAAACTTCACCAAACTCTTCAGTAAACTGCAATGCATCAATCAAACGTAAAACCTCATCTACATTACGTCCAAGAGGTAAATCGTTTACCAATTGATGACGTACTACTCCAGCTTTGTCAATTAAGAAAAGTCCGCGGTAAGCTTTAGGTTCACCTACAAAAGTAATATCACCTTCTTCAGTATACTCATCAGAACCAATCAAAACATCATAATCTTTTGAAATATTCAATGTTTGATCTACTACTAAAGGATATTTTACACCTTGAATACCACCTTGATTTTGAGGTGTTTGCAACCATTTCCAATGTGAAAATTCCGAATCGGTTGAAGCACCAACAACTACTACATTGCGAGCAGCAAATTCGGCAGCTTTTTCTTCAAATGCAATAAGTTCTGTTGGACAAACAAATGTAAAATCGGCTGGATAAAAGAAAAATACTACATATTTATCTCCTTCATACTGACTTAATGAAAAGTTCTCTACAATTTCTCCACCGTTAACAACGGCTTTTGCGTTAAACGCAGGTGCTTTTTTTCCTACTAATACTGACATATAATTTCTGTTTTTAAATGATTTATAATTTTATGATACAAAAGTATATATTTATTCTTTGTAATCAAAACAAATTTAGATTGAATATATATATTTTCTGATAGATAATTACTATAAACTTATTAGATTCTATAAATCAGGACTGTAGCATAAGCAGCTATTCCTTCCTTTCTGCCTACAAATCCCATTTTCTCAGAAGTTGTAGCTTTTATAGATATTAAGTCTGCATCTACAGCCATAACCTGCGATAAACATTGTTGCATAGCAGGAATAAATGGATTTATTTTTGGCTCCTCAGCACATACAGTACAATCAGCATTCCCAAATTCATAACCATTATTTCGCAACAATAACATAGTTTGTTTTAATAGTATTTTACTGTCAATATTTTTAAATTCGCTGGCAGTATCCGGAAAATGAAATCCAATATCCCGCAAATTTGCTGCACCTAGGAGCGCATCGCATAAGGCATGAATTAAAACATCAGCATCGGAATGACCAAGTAAACCTTTTATATATTCAAGTTTTATGCCGCCTAACCACAATTCTCTTTCGTCAGCAAAAACATGAACATCATAACCAAATCCAACTCGTATATTATTCATAATGTATAACTTAGTTCATTATTAAAAAAAATAGTTGATTTAACATATACAAAAAAA
>CAMBSB010000310.1 GCA_945870155.1 Paludibacter jiangxiensis
AATGCAATGTCTGAAGCTTCGGCCATGGCGGCAATTTTTCGGATTTCCCAGATTCCACCCGTATGGCTGATATCCGGTTGAATAATATCCACTACACCCTCTTCAATCAAACGTTTGTATTCCCGTCGGCCCACCAGACGTTCACCCAAAGCTAACGGAATGGTGGTGCATGCTGCTATGCTTTTTAGTTGATCAGTGTATTCAGGAAGTATCGGTTCTTCGAAGAACATGGGTTGAAATTCCTCCAACTCTCTCACCAATTGTTTGGCAGCCGACTTATGCACCCGACCGTGAAAATCAATTCCGATACCAATTTCATCACCTACGGCAGTGCGTAATTCCTCTACCCGTTTCTTTACCTTTTTCACTTCGGCCGGCGTTACAATCCACTCTATTTTTCCACAACCATTAATTTTTATGGCTTTGTATCCGGCTTTAATTCGTGCTTCGGCCTGAGTAACCAATTCGGCCGGTTCGTCACCTCCAACCCAGCCATAAATTCTTATTTTATCGCGAACTGCTCCACCCAATAAGTTATAAACAGGCGTGTTCAGGTATTTTCCTTTAATATCCCACAATGCTTGCTCTATACCCGATATAGCACTCATTATGACCACACCGCCACGATAAAAACTGCCTTTTGACAGCACATTATAGATATCTTCAATGCGGGAAGCATCCCTGCCAATAAGGAATTCCTCCATGTCCAGGACAGCAGCTGCCACGGAGTCAGTTTTTCCTTCCAGTACCGGCTCACCCCAGCCCACAATACCGGAGCTTGTCGTAATTTTCAGGAATAACCAGCGTGGCGGAACTTTAAACAGTTCCAGTTTTTCTATTTTCATTGAAGTTGCTCAGCAAATTGATTGATATTATTTAATGCATTTTGAGGTTTATTACCTGACAACGCATTATAAACATTTAGCACTGCATTCTCTACACACAACCTACGGGCTGTTTTGGTACCGCCAGCAATATGAGGGCTGAGGAATACGTTATCCATTACCTTCAAAACTTCAGGCACTTCAGGCTCAAACTCATATACATCCAGAATTGCTCCTCCAAGTTTACCCGATTGAAGTGCATTAATTAACAAGTCTTGTTCTACCATGGTACCTCTGGAAGTATTTATGAAGATGGCACCATCTTTCATCTTATCAATAAAGTTTTGATTTACCATTTTTCTGGTTTCATTCGTCAAAGGAACATTGATAGAAACAAAATCACTCTTTGCAAGCATTTCATCCAGTTCCGTAAATCCTTTCTCCGATTTGTTAAACGCATCGTAATACATTACCTGCATTCCAATATTTCGCGTAAGTGTGGCAAGTTCTTTACCAATGGCACCCATACCGATAATACCTATCGACAATTCACGTAAACTGCGGCCGTCCCATCTTCCGGGTTCAAAAGTGCTCCATTCACCTCTTCTTACAAAACGATCGGCGGCACCAAAACTACGTGCTACCGAAAACATTCCTGCAAAAATATACTCAGCTACTGGATAATTGAAAAAACCAGGAGAATTGCTTGCCCAAATACCTCGTTGAGTAATTTCATCCAAACTTAGGTTGTCGTGACCAATCGAAATATTGGCTATAATTTTAAGATTCTGTGCCTGTTCGAGCAGTTCTGTGTCTGCTTTAACTTCTGCAAAATTGATAATTGCGTCAGCTTCCGGCAACAATTCGATTAATTGATTGCGAGGCATAAGAAATTGTGGTTTGCCTGACCATATCATCACCTCCGAAATTTCAGCTAATTTGATTGTCCATTCTTTTGGAATGTTACCTGTAACGATTGTCTTAAATTGCTTTTTCATCTATATATATAGTAATTGTATGATTATTAAATTATTATCTTGATTACACCTTTTTTAATATGTCCAAATCCAATACCCGGTGCATGAACATCCTCGGGGAAAAATACTACAAACTGACCAGCAGAAGCCATAATATAGGTATCCACAGAGTCTTTGTAAAAAATCAAATCCTCTTTGCTGTCGATAGAAGCAATCGTTTCACATTCTCCTTTATCAATCCATCCAAATATCTCTCTTCCAACAATTGGGAAATGAATCTCAATCTCATTCCGGTGCGATTCGCGACTTGCATTCTCGTGTTTTTTTCCTTTATATTCGAATAGCAGTAAATAGATATGATCTCTTTCTATTTCGATTCTTTCCGTACTTATCTCCATTTTTGTGAAATCGGTATTGCGAATATAATCAAATGCCGTTTTAAACAAGGGGTTGATTTTCTCTATATATGAGGTGCTGTTTAGCGATCCTAGAATCATGGGGTATTGTATTTTAATGTATATTTTAAATGGCTAGCATTCACAAACATCCAAATATTTAAGTTTTTATATAACAAAATGCTATTTTGTATGATTGCTTTCATAATTTCGTTATAAATCACATCAAAACAATAAGTTATTGTATAACAATATTTTGAGTTAAATCTGCTGGAATACCCATTTCATTGCGTGTTTCAAAATATGCAATTATGTTTTGTAGAGGTATATCACCATGTAACCCACCACACGAACTGATTATAAAACCAGGATATATTCTCCCTGCCTCAATTACTTTACGAGTATGTTTTTTTACATCTTCCGGTGTTCCATTAGTTAGTAATTCTGTAGAAATTCCTCCAATGAATCCCTTACCAGCCTTCCCCCATGTTTCCAAAATCCTTTCGAAAGGAGTTGCCGGATTCTCGAAATGTAAAGCATCAAATGGGAAATCGAGTAAACGTTCCAAAAAATAATCTAGATTCCCATCGCAGACATAGACAATTTTCTTTCCTGCTTTCACAAGGGGATCAAGTATGTAATTATATCGGGAGAAAATATATTCTTCATAAAATTCGGGGGGAAAAATGGGCCCTGTTCCAGATACAATGTCATCATGCATAAAAATCACTTCACTATCGAGTGTTGCTGCGATCTCGCAATATTTACGACTTGCTTCACTCCATGGCTTCCAAAGCTGTTCGTTAAACTTTTCCGGATTATAGGTGGCAGCCATTACAAAAGGTTCCCAACCAAATTTTACGATTGGCCACATAAATAAAGTAGTATAATAAATGTGGTATTGTACTGCTTTATTACCAAAATACCGATTAAAATCGGATGTGACTTCTCTTAATTGTCGGATTGTACCTTGATTTCCTTCTCCTGCTAATCCGCCTTCAGGTCGAAAAGTTGCGTGCATCTCCATATCAGGAATTGTTCCAACTTTGTCTTCTGATAGGAAACCATCCTTTGTTGCATCATACTGAAACGGCCATTCAATATCAGTTTTTGGAATGTGTGGACAATATTCAATCCAAGCTGAAGTTGGATAAATCCCTAATGGCGAAAAGCGCAGATTTCCATCTTTCCATGTATCAACACCTTTGGTTGGACGTTTTGCATTTGCTCTTGGTTTTGCCACATGTATGTCAATTCCCAGTTTTTCCCATGCAATTTCGAAGGCTTTGGGTGTATCTTCAAAGGGATCTATTCCAGTAACATGGTGAATTATACCAGGGTGATTCAACGTTTCCTTTGACGGTATCGTATTCGGATAAATTCCAGATAGTGCATTTAATACATCTTTCTTCATTTCACATTATTTAAAACTTTTACAACTGCTTTTTTTATAGTTCCAAACCCAATGCCCGGAGCGTGC
>CAMBSB010000311.1 GCA_945870155.1 Paludibacter jiangxiensis
ATTTCTAAATTTCCTGTAATTTATTGTTCCATTCAATTTGCTCCTGAACCATGGCATCAAGTACAGCAATGGCAGTCATATTAACTATATCGCGCACTGAACTTTCAACATCCAAAATATGTATCGGTTTGTTCAATCCCATTTGAATTGGACCTATTGTTTCTGCTAGTCCCATTTCAATCAGCATTTTATATGCAGTATTTGCTGAACTTAAATTGGGGAAAATCAGTGTATTAACATTTTTTCCGGCTAACTTTGAAAATGGAAATTTTGCATCACGCAATTCCTTGTTGAGCGCAAATGTTACTTGCATTTCGCCATCAACAATCATTTCAGGATAATTGGTATGTAAATTTGAAACTACCTGATGCACACTTGCAGGACTTCCTTCTTTATCTGATCCGAAGTTTGAATAAGATAGCATAGCCATAACCGGTTCGTGATTGAAAAACTTAACCGTATTATAAGTCAATTTGGCAACATCAATCAATGTTTCGGTAGTTGGATGCCTGTTGAAAAGTGTATCGGCAAGGAAAAATGTACCTTTTTTGGTATTCATTATGTGCATTGCACCAATGTGTTTCAACCCATCGCGTATACCAATAACCTCTTTAGCTGCGCGGATTGTGTCGACATATTTTGTATAAACTCCTGTAATTAAGGCATCTGCATAACCCAATTCAACCATCATCATTCCAAAGTAGTTGCGCTCGTACATGCGCTCGTAAGCTTCATCAAATGTCATTCCGTCTCTACTGCGTTTTTCGGCCAATTTATGCGCAAATTTAATCCTACGCTCCTCTTCTCTATCGTGACGAAGGTTTACAATTTCAATTCCGGTAAGGTCAATATGATTTTCGGCAGCAATATTTCCGATTTTCTCTTCATTTCCCAATAAAACAGGAAAACAAATTCCTTCAGCCAAAGCAGCTTCGGCAGCTTTAAGCATATTGATATGATTTGATTCGGAGAAAACAACACGTTTCGGATTTGAACGGGCAGTGTCGTAAAATCTGCGAAGCATTTTATTGTCGTGACCCATCATTGCACGCAACTTATCGTTGTAGGCATCCCAGTCAGTAATCGTAATTCGAGCTACTCCCGATTCAATTGCAGCTTTTGCAACTGCTGGAGCTACGATGGTAAGTAAACGTGGATCGAGAGGCTTAGGAATAATATAATCACGTCCAAAACTTAATCGTTTAAGATTATATGCCGCATTTACAACATCAGGAACGGGTTGTTTTGTTAATTCAGCAATGGCTAAAACAGCTGCTAGTTTCATTTCTTCGTTAATACTTTTAGCACGCACATCCAATGCTCCCCTGAAAATATATGGAAATCCCAATACATTATTTATCTGATTAGGATGATCTGAACGTCCGGTTGCAAAAATAATATCCTCGCGAGCAGCCATTGCATCTTCATACGAAATTTCAGGATTTGGATTGGCCAAAGCAAAAACTATCGGATTAATGTTCATTGATTTAACCATGTCAGAGGATAAAACTCCTGCAATAGACAATCCAACAAAAACATCAGAATCTTTAACTGCTTCAGCTAAAGTAGTAATAGTTCTGTCTGTTGCAAAAGGTTTTTTTCGGTCATTCAAATCGGTGCGTTGTTTGTTTATAACCCCCTTCGAATCAACCATAACAATGTTTTCGAGCTTTGCACCTAACATCATATAAAGCTTGGTACACGAATTTGCCGCAGCTCCTGCTCCATTCACAACTATTTTTACATCTTCTATTTTTTTATTCACCAGCTCAAGCGAATTAATTAATCCGGCAGCCGAAATAATTGCTGTTCCATGCTGATCATCGTGCATAATTGGAATATCCAATTCTGCTTTCAGTCTTTCTTCAATTTCAAAACATTCAGGAGCTTTAATATCTTCTAAATTAATACCTCCAAAAGTAGGAGAAATGGCTTTAACTACCTGAATAAATTTCTCAGGATCTTTTTCGTTCACCTCAATATCAAACACATCAATTCCTGCAAAAATCTTGAAAAGTAAACCTTTACCTTCCATAACAGGCTTACCAGCCACAGCACCAATATCACCCAAACCCAAAACAGCTGTACCATTCGAAATTACAGCCACCAAATTTCCTTTCGATGTGTATTCATAAGCAGCATTCGGGTCTTTTTCAATTTCGAGACAAGGTTCTGCTACACCCGGTGAGTAAGCCAATGATAAATCGCGTTGTGAACTATAAGGTTTTGTTGGAACAACCTCAATTTTGCCGGGTTTGCCTTGTGAATGATACAACAATGCATCTTCTCTTGTTAATTTAGCCATTTTACAATTATTGATTTTATATTGTAAGTGATATTTGATTTATAATTATTTTTCGTTGCAAAAATACAAATAATAATATCAATATGCTATTTTTTTTGAAATAATAACAGTGTACAAAACACTACTTTTCAAAATGATGATCGTCATAATTCCGTTTGAAATTTCGACCCCAAAAAAAACCTAATTCCTTAAATTTAGTAACAACCTTACATTCAGCACTAAAGGTTCCGGGAATTTGAGGATTATAAACCGCCTCTATGGGTTTGTTTTTTCGAAAGGAATATTCTTTTTTCCAACGATTCGGATTTAAAAAAGGATTAATATCTATAGCCATTCCTTGAGCATGTTTTGAGTAACTTACATTGCGGTAACAAAAACTATAAGTATTGTTGGCTTCCATTGACTTGTTGTCGTTCCAATTATATTTAACAATAGGAATAGCTTGAGCAATTGGAAATTTTTGTTTTAAAATATATTCAAAAATCGTCACTATGTCGTTTTTGATTGCCTTATTAGTAAGTATCTGACCTTGATGAATTTTACCATCCATTGAATAATACTGTACGTTAATTAATTCCAATTGGTCGATTATCGATTTGGGTGCTTTTGTTCCAAAAATTGCTTGTTCAAAAGTGTAATTACAATCAACAATTACGGTGTCAATTATTTTATTACAAACTATTTGGTTATCTGAAGGTTTATTCTTTTCTGATTTTTTACACGAAAAACATATAGCACTTATTATCAGACAACTAATCAAGATTTTATTGATTTTCATTCAAAATTTATATTATTGAATCCATTTTTAAAAAGTTTGCAAATTTACAATTAAAAAACACCAATTATTCTACTTTGAATTCAAAACATAGTATTTATTAAGTTTTAAATAGCATATTTTTTATTACTTTTGCATGTTCAAAATATTTACAAACCAATGCTGTTAAATTCCATAAACATACTCAATTATAAAAATATTGGCGAGGCTGAACTTAGTTTCTCTCCCAAAATTAATTGTTTTATAGGTGACAACGGCATGGGAAAAACCAATTTATTAGACGCGATTTATTTTCTTTCATTTTGTAAAAGTCATTCAAATTCAATAGATTCACAAAATATTCTTCACGATGCTGACTACTTTATGCTCAATGGGCAGTATACACTGAATGATTTACCCGAAGAAATTTATTGTGGCATGAAGCGCAAACAAAAAAAACAATTTAAGCGCAATAAAAAAGAATATGAACGATTATCCGATCATATTGGCCTGATGCCTTTGGTTTTGGTTTCGCCCGATGATGATGCTTTGATAAGCGATGGAAGTGAGGAAAGAAGAAAGTTTATAGATGGCGTAATTTCGCAATACAATAA
>CAMBSB010000312.1 GCA_945870155.1 Paludibacter jiangxiensis
ATGACACATGCTGATTCGAAAATTGAAAACTGCCTGTTTGAACAGTGTTTATCGATTGGACAAAGTTCAAGTTATGATGGTTTTGGTGGTGCAGTTTACATTCATTATATTGGTGGACAAATCAGAAATTCTGTTTTCAGAAATAATAAAGCCACTTCAACAGGTAGCCGTTATGGAAATGGTGGAGCTGTTTTTGCCGAAACTCCTCCTGCAGCAACAAATGCCAATGTAATAATAGACAATTGCCTTTTTTACAATAATTCAGCTCAGGGAGGTACTAGCACTTCAAATGGTTATGGTGGTGCAGTACGAACAAATGGTATTGCAGGTTACCGTGGTGCTCAAATAATCAATTGTACATTTGCAAACAATGATAATAAATCAACTACCAGTGGTAGTGTGGAAGTAATATCCAGCGGTATTATAGCAAACTGTATAAATTCCGGTGGAACAAAAGGTTTTAGAGCCAATACCACAAACGCCAATTATTATCTCATGAATTGTATTTCAAATGTTGCAAACTTAGATATGGCTGCAACATCTTATCCAACTGTAACCTTTAATGCCTCTGCCGATTTCGGTTTTGCACGTCCTACTACATTTAATGGTGCTATTTTTCCGGGAGAAACTGATTACGACATCAAAATTGCTGAAATTCGTAAAGCCAACTTTTCATCGTCAAAAGCATCATCTTATTTAGCAACCAATTATGGTTTAGATTTGTTACCCGCTACTCATACTGCCATAACAACTCCATTTACAGTAAGTATCACTGCTACATTGCCTGGAATTGACATAAAAGGAGTTAGTCGGATAATGACACAAAACACCCTTGGCGCATATAACTTTGTTTCTGATGCAGTTGCGCCTACTGTAACTATAAGTTCTACAGTAGCCGCAAATGGTACCACGGCACTTAACAGCATTCCATACACCATTACTTTCAGCGAACCGGTAAATGGATTCGAACTATCCGATATTATTGTTACAAATGGTATTGCTTCAGGCTTTACTGCTGTTAATTCGGAAGTATTTACAATTAATGTAGCACCTGTTGCAATGGGCAATGTTGATGTAAATATTGCATCTGCTGCATCAGTTGATTTTGCCGGTAACAACAATGAAGCCGCCACACAATATACTGTAAATTACGATTTAGGAACGGGCGTTGAGAAAAATAGTCTTAATATTGCCAATGTTTTCTGCACAAATGGCTCAATCATTTTCCAAAACTGTACAAATCAACCGGTGTCAATTTTTACAGCCGATGCCAAACTGATTAAACGTTTTACGATTGGAACCGAAACAGAAAAAATAGCATTGACTTCGGGTTTGTATATCGTAAAAGTAAACGATAAATTTTTCAAAGTAGTTAACAGGTAATTTTTCATTTTATAGGTGCATTTAGTAAGGTATTATTAAAGAATTTGTTCCGGTTAATAAGGGCTATCATTTAATATTGAATGATAGTCCTTTTTTAAAAAATGCATATTGAGATGGATATGAGGTTTGTATATAGTCTGTTTTTATTTTTCGTATATTCTTTCAGCATAAATCAACAGGTTTTTTCAGTTGAGAAACTTCACATCGATCCCACTGTAAGTTATCAAACAATGGAGGGCTTTGGTGCATCCGATTGTTGGACAGTAAATTATGTAGGTAAATATTGGCCGTTGGCTGAGAAAGAAAAAGCCGCTAAATGGCTTTTTAGTACTAAAGTTGACAAAACGGGAAATCCGGAAGGAATTGGTTTATCGATTTGGCGCATGAATCTTGGTGCCGGTACACTGGAGCAGGGCTCAAAAAGTACAATTAAGGATATTACACGCCGGGCTGAAAGTTTTTTGGATAAAAACGGTAATTATAATTGGACAAAACAAGCAGGGCAACAATGGTTTATTAAGAAGAGTAAAATGTACGGATGTAATTCGTATGTGCTGTTTTCGAACTCACCGCCTGTGAACTTTACCCGCAATGGACTTGGCTACGCCCCAAACGATGGGTTCTCGAACCTTAAAGCCGAAAATTACGATAAGTTTGCCGGTTATCTGGTGGATGTGTCGGTGTATTTAGCCCAAAAATATAATATTAAAATTGACTATATCAGTCCCGTGAACGAACCGCAATGGAATTGGAATGGCGATTATCAGGAAGGTTCGCCGTGGCAAAATTCCGAAATAAAGAAAATAATTCTGGCGCTGGATAAATCGATACAAACCAAGAAGTTGAACTCGAAAATTCTGATTAGCGAAGCAGCAAAATGGGATTTTCTTTATACAAAAAAAGAGAGAGCTTCAGATCAGGTATATCAATTTTTTGATAAAAAGAGCGAAAACTATGTTGGTAATCTGAAAACGGTTGAGCCTATTTTGGGCGTACATAGCTATTGGACCGATAGGTCGAACGATACAATTGTCGAAGTGCGTACAAAAGCATACAAACTTGCAGCAGAATATAGGCTTAAGCTACATCAAACAGAATGGAGTATGTTGAGTGTGCCGCCACTTTCCGACTTCCCTGCAAGTTACGAAAATGCAACTTATACGGACATAGCACTTTATATGGCTAAAATTATTTATGCCGATTTGGAGTATGCTCAGGTTAGTTCGTGGTCGTACTGGACAAGCATGGATGTGGAGATGTGGGGGTTCAAAAACCGGTTTAACTTAATTCGGTTGCATACAAAAGGCGATTCAACAAGCACAATTGCAGCAGGTGGAACAGTTTCGGCTATGAAAAACCTCTGGGTGTTGGGGAATTATAGTTTTTTTGTGAAACCCGGCTTTAAACGTATTTCTATTTCCAATGCTAAAAATTTGAGCGGTCTTATGGGTTTGTCATTTATTTCGCCCGACAAAAATCGAATTGTTACAGTGCTTACAAACAATGCCAAAGTATCGAAAAATGTTGCACTTTCGTTGCCAAATACCTTTTCGAAACGACTTAAAAGTGTCAAAACTTATCTCACCAATAGCAGTTCAAATTTAAAATGTTCGATAGTTTCGGCCAATTCGAACATTCTCTTACCGGCCCGGTCGGTTACAACTATTGTGTACGATTTAAAGTGAAATTTTTTACAATGTTACCTGTTAAATGAATACTAGAAAACACATACTTACATTATTGCTTTTTTTTCAGGCAAGCACTCCGTTTTTTGCACAGGGATTGGGAGATTTGGCTGGCAAAGCAGGACTGAATTTTGGAACTCCGGTGCAAAATAATCAGTTCGTTGCCCGAGAATTTGATTACATGAAAACCTTGGTAGGCGAGTTTAATATGTTTTTTCCGGGCAACGACCTGAAATTTATGAATGTGCAACCAACACGTGGAGTCTTTAACTTTGCAATGGCTGATTCGATAGTTGCTTATGCTGAAGCACATGGGAAAAAAGTACGTGGACATTGTCTTATTTGGCACAGTTACAGTCAAAACCCCAAATGGCTAACCGATAAATGGTACGGTACAAGTCCCTGGACAAGAGCTGAGTTGCTATCAATTATGAAATCGCACATCACTACTGTTGTTAGTCGTTACAAAGGTCGAATTACAGAATGGGATGTGGTAAACGAAGGAATAGCATTAGGCGATGGACACCCCAATGGCTTACGTAAAAGTCCCTGGCAAAGCATTATTGGCGACGACTACATCGATTCGGCTTTCGTTTGGGC
>CAMBSB010000313.1 GCA_945870155.1 Paludibacter jiangxiensis
GAGCGGTGTTTTATCCCTCCGCTAAAGCTCCGGGATAAAACACCGCTCTGCTTATAACATGCAAATTAATCTCTTTTTAACTGGTGATTATTAATTGCGAAAAATTGGTGGTTTTTTATTTGCTAATTACATTATTGTTGGGCAAATTATTATTCTTCATTTAAAACACCTATTTCACATACAAAATCCTTCATTTCACTAAACTATTCCCCTCCTTGGAGGGGCTAGGGGTGGTCTGAGTTTTCTTATATTCATATTGTTTTAATTTCTATATAAACTTCCTTTATTTTTTTAACTGGACATAACGACCGAGGTAAAGCGTATTTGTCAGATACCATTTCACGGGATGTTCCATTTGCAACCGCACCGTTCTTTGTAGCGTATAAAATTTTACTAGCCAATGTTTGAAATAGTGTTTCGCTATGTCAAAGTTAAAAGAATTACGATAGCTATTGGAATCCTTTTAACCCGACGTAGTTTGGAACTACATCGAACTTACTTCACGAACAAAACTACGTCGAACAAGGTAAAAAATACGTTAATTATCTTCAATACTAAATATTTTATGTTTTATTTTTACAACTTACTATAGATTAATATTTTATGAAATCAATTTGCACAATCAACAGTTATTTACTAATTAATAGAGCTTGGTTTTTTAAACATGAGAATTATCGCTTTATGATTTTATATGTTTTTTTTGCTTCCTTGCCATTCATATTCATTAAGTAAATACCAGGAGATTTATCCGCCAAAACATTGATAGAATATTGCTTAGCTTCTAATACATTTTGTGAAAATAATATTTGCCCCAAACTATTATAAATATCAATATTATTATACCCATCCGTAACATTTACTGAAAAACAATTAACAAACGGATTGGGGTAAACCAGTGGTAAAGTTTCATTTATAGTTGTTATATCTGTAGCCAAATTTCTAACATATAATGCTGCCATATAAGTAGTTGGAATTTCAAAAACTGTAGTTCCTATTGTTTCCCGAATATTGGGAAATGCGCCTGTAGTAGTAAATGATTTTACCTGCGAAATCAATATATCTGTCGAATTGACTACATCGACCATTGGTCTATCTCCAGTATCTACAATATTACCGGTCACACAATAAATTCTGACATTTGATGAATTGAGTATCTGAATAGGTGTATTGGTATCCAGCCCTGTTCCATTTGTACCAGCCTCACTTTTTTGGTAAAAAATTTTTACGTTTTTTGCATTTTGTATGATCGACATTGGATTTGCTTGTGATCTTTCTATATTATAAGCATAGAAGTTCATGGGCATTGTGGTTCCATTTACATTGAAGGCAACAGCAATACCATAAAAACGTCCACCAGCATTTCCTGTGAGACTATATGTTTTCGGGTTAGTACTGTACTTGTCAGAAGCAAATGCAAAAACACTCTTTCCCGCTTTCCAGTTTACATCCCCAGCAATATTTAGAAGAGAGACACTGGAAGAAGCATTTGAATCGTCCACAGTTGTAATATTGCCACCAATAATACTGAATTTATCTAATCCGAAAATATGTGTATTAGCACCTAAAACAAGCGTTTCAGCAATTTTAAAATTTCCTTTTGGCAAAAATATCTTTTTGCTGACAGCCATTGCAGCTTTAAATGCAGCAATATCATTAGTAGAACCATTTCCAACCGCACCAAAATCTGTTATATTAACAGCATCTTCATCTTCGAAAGAAGGTAGTGCCGACCAATGTTTATTATGAATTGATGCATAATCCGGTTGGGTTGATTGACCATAATTGAAAATAGAAGACGAAGTAGAAGTAATACCATCCACTAAACTTCTGGTATTACTTTTTGCATTAGAATACAAAGAAATTGTTTTCCAACCGGTGCCATTTAACGATTGACTATCATAGGTTTGTACCTTTGTAATATTATTGACGGTTACATTTTCGAGAAACACATTTTCAATTGATGATTTTGTTTTGACTAGAACTCCCGGTTGATTGAGGTTAATTACGCAATCAATCATATTAATTCCCGGATAACCGTTTGGATTTGTCAAGTCGATGGCCTGAGTACTTTTTGAGTCCAAAAGGCATCCAACCATTACCAAGGGTACATAACCACCTGAAATTTGCGAAGTTTGAACACAGGCTACTGTTTGTCCTTTGAAAATACACGATGCAAGCATGGGAAATCGAGCTTCTACATCAAGGCGAATGCCGTATTGACCACCTTGCACTTCGATATTATAAGTTCCACCGCCTTGACCACAACAATTATTAAGTCCGGCCAAAGCACCATCGGCAATAATTTTCGAATCCATCATATAGCAACCTTGCGAGCCGGTAAAGCGAATTCCTATAGCTCCGGGATTAGCGCTTAAGTCAATGTCAATACCTTTGAAAGTATGATTAAAATTTATATTTGTCTGTTCCTTTCCCCAAACGGGAGTAGCAACCAGACAAGGATTTAGCGGGTCTACTGTTCCGCCACGGTCATCGCGGGTTTGTGCCCAAATTTTCACTGCTACTTTTGGGTTAGCAGCATCTCCAAAACCAGCAGCGTTGGGAGCCAATTTAATAACAGGTCGCGACCCACCTTTTGTTGACCCAAGAAGATAAATCATATCATTGGTATCATTCCAGTAATGTTGGTTTTTGCCATCCGTTGACTTATATTTCCCACAGGCATCACTCAATGGTCCGGTTAACGATTTATAAACCGGCTGTTCACAATTTATTGTTTCGGAAATAAGATACGTACCAATGGGAAAAAAACACACCATGTTGTTATCTCGTGCATAATTTACGGCAGCTTGAATGGCAGCAGTACAATCACTCACACCGGTTGGATCGGCATTATATGGAGCTGAAGTAATATCTAAAAGCCCTTTAGGAAGCGCGGTGGCATTAATATTGAATACAAACAACAGAAAAATCAAACTCAATGTGATTTTGTGCAATAATAATTTCATGCGTGTATTGATTTAATTTTGTTTCTTTAGTTTTTTATTCTTTCGTATTGTTCATTCATTAAATACCATGCTTTTTTTTATTGTCCCTTGTCCGAAATCAATCCTTTGCGATTCCATCCGCCCTGATAAGGCAAAATATAATGCATTGTATTCAGCACGTTTAGGAGTATCGACCTCCACCAGCCCCTCCACCCCGATAGCTATCGGGAGGGTGTAGCTTATCTGTCGTTTGATTATTGTTGGGCAAATTATTATTCTTCATTTAAAACTGTTAAACATCCAATTTCCGGATTTTCGAGATGATTGTCGTTTCTGAATTGCTCTAAGTTGATGTTTTATCCCAGATCTTCCAGTTGCAAAATGCATAAAATTTTATTAATTCGAAAGTAATTTGATATATTCAGGCGTTTCAGGATCATTTTTAAAGAATTCACCTTTTTTACCTGCCGACATAGCACATTTATCTATCCACGAAATTCCCCATTTTCCATAAACTGTAATGGCAGTATTATAAGCTTTATCTTTCAATGCATTGTCCATACTTATAAATTCATATTGGTATAGGCGCTTAGACCGCCCACTATTTTTATAATTGCTACTTTTGTAGCATGAATCAACGAAATCAATTTTTAGGTGTGAATTCAATAAAGTTTCACAAAGCATTTTCAACAGATGAAGATTGTTATCGCTATTTATCAGAG
>CAMBSB010000314.1 GCA_945870155.1 Paludibacter jiangxiensis
TCTAATCATTTTCCAGATTTGGAAGTAGTTTTTAATTTCAAGAAAAAAGACGTAAATGAAGCTTTTGCCATAGAATGTAAATGGCGTGGGTATTACTATAAAAATGAAATTAAGTGGGCGGAAAATTACCAAATTAATAATTATAAAGAGTATGCCGAGAAACTCAACATCCCTGTATTTGTTGTGATTGGCGTAGGTGGAGAACCCAAAATGCCCGAAGAATTATTTATTGTTCCATTGCAGGAAATGAAAAGTAATACAATCACAAAATCCGAATTAGCGAACTATAAAAAAGATATTTCAGACACGCGATTTTTCTGGGATTACGAAAAAAATATATTGCGTTAGGTTGTTAAAATTGTACGTAATTCTTGTTTTTGTCGTTTGATGACATATTTCAAACATAAACCAACTTACAATAGAAATTTAAAACATTAACAACAAAAGATTATTATGGAACCGATTAAAGATGATGTATTAACTGAATCATTTACAAACTCATTAGAAGCAATAGCCAGCATTTTTGCATTGCGTGAAATATTACTTCAAACCGATGAACAAAAAGATTTATTCATTAGCAAAAGGAAAAAATATATGGAAAAACTTATTCTTGATTTTGCACACGATTTCAAGATTGATAATCCTGATAAGTTTTTAGAAGGTCTTGTTAAATCCAATCATGAATAAATTAAAATTCTTTGTATTATGACCGTAAAACTTAGTTTAGAGCCTGGAAAGGATAATTCTATTTCAATTGAAGAGTATCCGTTTGTAATTGTTGACGTTCCATTTCTACCACCATTAGGAAGCAAGATAATTCTTTCAAAAGAGCAAAATGAAAGTCTGATTGAACAAATCACTGCAAATATAAAAGTCGCAAAAAGTTATTCAGCCCATTTTTATATGGATTCGTTCGATAAAGGTTCTGATGAAATAAGTGAAGTTGATTACAAAAACTGTGAAATTGATAGTTTTCTGTTGGTCTCAAATATTTATTTTAATTTTGATGACAACAACATACAAATCTGTCTTACAATTTAGTTGACTGTATTTAATTCATCTTCTGACATTTAAATACAAATCGCCCAGTCCTAACGGATATATAAAAACTTAATTTATACTAACTAATAGTTATGACACGCTAGGTGGGAATTGCAATCCCACCCCGAAAAAAAAGTTTAATTGTAACTTTTCATTTAACGAATCGGGTTTTTATAGCCGGTTTACAAAATAATGTAATAAAATATTATTAACCACATAGAATCTATAAAATGGGACAAAATATTTTTAAACTACTTGAAATTGAAACAAATGAGAATATTCATTCTACCTTCATTGCCTCCATTATTAACTCAAATGAATTTGCAAAAGAAGCATTTATTCAAATGATTAAAGATGTGTGCAAAAAAGACCTAGATATTCCTAATCTAAAAGCACAAACAGAAGTTTCGTTATCCACAAATGAAACAGGTCGTGTTGATATATATTTGACTGACTATGATGGCAATGAAAAGAAAGAAAATACAAGAATAATCATCGAAAATAAAATTTATGCTGGTGACCAAAATGCACAACTTTACAGATATCATACGCATTTGACAAATTATGAACATAAAGCATTATTTTATTTGACCTTAGAGGGTAAGAAGCCATCTAATTATAGTACGTTTAACTTTGATTCAAAAGTACACCTTAAAGAGAAAGAAGATTATTATCTGATTAGCTATAATGAAAATATAAAGAAATGGTTGAATGATATTCTAATCTCAACTGAAATAGCTAAAGATCTTAAAATATACATTATTGATTATTTGCAGATAATTAATGAATTAACTAAAATGTGGCGTGATCTTGAAAATTTTTATAATTCCAATGAAGATGTAAATTCACTAGAGCAAAAATCATATTTAGAATTGAAGTTCTGGGAATTTATTGAGCAAAGAATTATTGAATATGTGGGCAGTAGTAATTTAGCAATAAGTAATAAAAGGTATTACAGTTACAATAAAATACTTAAATGTCAAAATAATAAATCTCAACGTAATTATGGGATAATTTTTGAGTTTAAAAATAATATTAATATAAGAATTGCTGTGAAAGCTAATGAATGTGGGAGTTTCCAATTATTTATAAGCAAAGGTAGTATGGATATTAAAAAAAATGAATGGAATAACGAAGGACAAAAAGATTTAAACTATTATACAAATAAACTAAAGAATAAAGATGATATGAAAGCAATTGGAAAAGAAGTAATATCTGAAATATATAAAATTTTATTTAATCTGACCTAGCTGCAATATAAAATTCCCCAGTCCTAACGGATATATAAAAACTTAATTTATACGAACTAATAGTTAAGACATGTTAGGTGGGTATGCAATTCCACCTTTTGTATTAAATGGATTTATAATCCATAGTTTACGAAACAAATGGGTAATAATTTCGGAAGGTTTAACTAAAAATTACCATTGTTCTGTCACAAACAACCGGTAGATTTTCATAAACTACCACCGATTGATAAAGAATTAGCTGTAGTCCGAAATCAACTTAAACTTGTTTGTAATCAACTTTAGGTGTTTAGAAATCAAATTAACTCTTTAGTAATAAAGAGCTTGCCGATTTTTTCTACTTTTGATCTGATAAATTAATATTCTATTTTATCTGTTTTATTTTTCCAATCTTCAAATGCTTTAAATGCTTCATTGCTAAGTAATTGTTCCGATTTGAGCTTTCTGTCAGCTGGCTTTAAATCTATTTCCTCGTAAATAAATGAATCATCAAATCCAATGTTTTTGGCATCTGTTTTTGTATTACCATAATACATTTTGTCCAAGTGTGCCCAGTAAATTGCTCCTAAACACATGGGACAAGGTTCACATGAGGTGTATATAACACAACCTTCTAGGTCATAAGTTCCAAGTTTTTTTGCTGCTTTTCGTATCGCACTTACTTCGGCATGTGCTGTAGGGTCATTGTGCCGTGTAACACCATTGACGCCCGTTGCAATTATTTTACCATCTTTTACTATCACAGCACCAAATGGGCCACCGTTATTCTGCACATTTTCTTTTGATAAAGCAATCGCTTTAATCATAAACTTCTCATTTATATTCATTTAAATAAATAATTAAATTGTTAGGTTTTCTTTTCAACTATTTCTGTTCTGATGTGGTTAATTTGCAAACTACAATCAATTTCGTTTAACTTTCGCATGAAGTCAATTAATTTTCAACAATTTTAAAACATGTTAGGTATGATAATCAATTGGTTATAAGTTATTGAAATTGGTTTATTCCTATAATGTTTTTACGTTGCAGTCGGCAAAGTCCCTCTCCTAAAGGAGAGGGATTTAGGGTGAGGTATACTGTTTAATAAATTTTAACCTCACCCCTAACCCCTCTCCTTGAGGAGAGGGGAATAGTTTACCACAACAAATAATTGCACTTGGTATATATATAAACTTAATAATCAATTAAATATACATGAGAAAGTTGAATAATTTTAAAATATTTTCAGAAGCATTTAACAATACAAAGATATGATTTTTTTGTTCTG
>CAMBSB010000315.1 GCA_945870155.1 Paludibacter jiangxiensis
CTCTGATAAATAGCGATAACAATCTTCATCTGTTGAAAATGCTTTGTGAAACTTTATTGAATTCACACCTAAAAATTGATTTCGTTGATTCATGCTACAAAAGTAGCAATTATAAAAATAGTGGGCGGTCTAAGCGCCTATACCAATAATTTTAATTAGAAGTTTACTAAAAAACAATGTTCTATACAAATGGATTAGAGTTGAGATCTAAAAAAATATTTTAAACTGTTCTTCAACAATTTGATAAAGGCTAATGTATTTAAAACAAACTTAACTGTTGGTCTTTTTTACCTTCGTAAAAATTCATTTTTGTGGAAATGCCCAGCTTGGCAAATAAATCGGAACATTTTTGGTATAATATTTTATAATCCGACCCGTAACATATATAATTTTCACCAAATTGTATTTCATAAGTTTGTTTCATTCCCTGAAAATCCTTATCAAAAGCTTTGAAAAGGTAATCGCGCGAACCTTTTCGTAATGTAACACCTAACATGGGTATGATATATGACGCACCTGAATCGACAGCTTTTCGAATTATATTTTCAATATTTTGCCAATTATCATTTATTCCGGGTAAAAGTGGCATTAAGGTAACACCACAGTAAATGCCTTGTAAAGCCAGCGTTTCGATTGTAGCAAAACGTTCAGAACTTTTTGAAGCATGGGGTTCAATTTTTTTAGCTAAATTATCATCAGCAGTTGTAATGGTGAGGCTTACAGCACAGTAAGTTTTATTTATTTCTTTCAAAATATCAATATCGCGTGTTACTAATTTACCTTTTGTGATAATATGTACCGGAAAGTGCTTTTGTGCAATAACTTGCAGAGCCTGACGGGTAATTTCCAGTTTTGCCTCTAGAGGCATATACGGATCATTCATAGAACCGGTTCCTATTGTACCTTTGATGTGTTTGGCAGCTAATTCTTTTTTTAGTAAATCTACAGCATTTTTCTTAACTCTGATATTCGAAATATCACCTACCTGATAACAATCGCTACGCGTATCGCAATAAATACACCCATGCTGACAGCCTCTATACAAATTCATACTGTAATTTATACCAAAAAGAGTATCGGTTTGCCTGAGTTTTGAAAGAATGGTCTTCGATTCGATATATTCAAACATGGTTTATTATATAAGTGAGCTCTCAAAGATAAAACATAAGAATTTAAAACCCAAATAAAAATTGCAAATTCATATTTTTTAGTAAAAATTTAAAATAATATGTCACTTTACAAAAATGTAAAAGTAGTGTTTTATAGCTTTTTAAGTAATATTTATGGTATTATTACATATAAATAAACAATACAACTTAACAGTTTACAAGCAGTTACATTAACTGTAAAATGTTACATTTGTGTGAAATATATATGAAACTTTGTGTTTATAGCAAACTATTTTGTACTTTTACAGCATAATTTCAAAAAAAACTAAATAGTAAAATTTTTATTATACATACCTATATATCAACCACTTAAAACAATAAAAATACTAATAAATACAAAATTATGAACAATATTTTCGACAAATTTGTACCAAAGGAACCAAAATTCTTTCCAATACTTAAAGAAATGGCCGAAGTAATTTTAGTTGCTTCCGATTTAATTACAGAATGTGTTCAAAATTCAGATCATGATACTACAATAGAGTATTATAAAAAAATTAAAGAGCAAGAGAAAAAAGGTGATGTTTTATCGGCAAAGATATTTGATGAATTAAATTCCACGTTCATAACCCCATTCGACAGGGAAGATATACACCATTTAGCAGATAGACTCGATGATGTGACCGATTACATTAACAGTTGTGCTAAACGTATTGTGCTTTACAATCCAAAACAGATGCCCAAAGAAGCTGTTGAATTAGCATCCTTGATTAAAGAAGGTGCAATATTTATTTCAAAAGCTGTTGATGAGCTGGATGTTATGAAAAAACAGTCGAAAAAAATCAAGGAATATTGTGTAGAATTACATAATATTGAGAACAGAGCTGATGATATATATGAGAACTTCTTAATAGATCTTTTTGCAAAAGAAAAAGATGCTATTGAAGTTATTAAATTGAAAGAAATAATGTACGAGCTTGAAAAAGCTACCGATGCCGCTGAATATGTTGGTAAAATTATTAAAACGATAATCGTAAAGTATTCGTAGTTAATTAACAGTTGTGTTTTATAACTAATTGTCAATTAACACTTAACAGTGTTTTAAATAATTAAAATACCTAACATACAAAAATGACTCCATATATTCTTTTATTAACAATTATTGCATTGGCATTAATTTTCGATTTCATTAATGGATTCCACGATGCAGCCAATTCAATAGCAACTATTGTATCGACTAAAGTTTTAAGCCCATTTAAAGCAGTATTGTGGGCAGCTTTTTTTAATTTCGTAGCATTTTTTATTGCAAAATATATTATAGGTGAATTTGGAATTGCCAATACTGTTTCTAAAGCGGTTATTGCGGAATTTATCACTTTACCTGTTATTTTTTCCGGCATTGTTGCAGCAATTTTATGGAATTTAGCAACTTGGTGGTTTGGCATTCCTTCTTCTTCGTCGCATACACTTATTGGTGGTTTTGCCGGTGCTGCTGTAATGAGTACAATTATAGCCAAAGGCTTTCAAACAAGTGGTTTTGAAGCAATTAAAGCCGATGTAATTATTAAAATAGCTTCATTTATCGTTTTGGCTCCGCTTATTGGTATGATAGTTTCATCCATACTTACAATTTTAATTTTATATACTTTCAAAAAAGTTAATCCACACAAAGCAAATGTTTGGTTCAAACGCTTACAGTTAGTATCATCTGGTTTATTTAGTATCGGTCATGGATTGAATGATTCTCAAAAAGTGATGGGGATTATTGCTGCTGCTATGATTGCTGCACATGTACAAGGAGTTGATATGGGTATAGAATCAATAGACGATTTACCAAACTGGGTTGCATTTGCATGTTTTGGTGTTATCTCGCTCGGAACAATGTCAGGTGGATGGAGAATTATTAAGACTATGGGTTCGCGCATTACTAAAGTTACACCACTCGAAGGAGTTGCAGCTGAAACTGCAGGTGCACTGACCTTGTATTTAACCGAGATTCTGAAAATTCCGGTAAGTACTACACATACCATTACAGGTGCAATTATTGGTGTAGGATCAGTAAAAAGATTGTCGGCAGTACGCTGGGGTGTAACACGTAGTTTGCTGGTTGCCTGGATTCTAACCATTCCGGTTAGTGGCGCTTTAGCTGCTATAATCTTTATTCTATTCAGATCAATTTTATAAGCAACTAAAGCTATTATAAAAAAGCCGTTTCAAAAAAGAAACGGCTTTTTTATTGTTTAATCTATTATTAATCAGCTCACTAATCTCCTAAAGATAAGACAGGAACGTAAGCATCCCAAATTAGCCGTATTTTTTCAAGAAGATCAAATTCAGATCTTTGTCGAAAAAAGTTATGTTCTGTTTGAATGAAGGAAATCGGTTTGTAGTATGCTTGCAAGGCGTTGATTTGCGTAAAGGTCTGGATGGTTTGTG
>CAMBSB010000316.1 GCA_945870155.1 Paludibacter jiangxiensis
ATTGAAAATCACAAACGAAAACATGCTTTCGAAATACAACAGTATTTATTTGCTCGATTTGAAAACGAACGCATTAGTCGATATTAGTCAAACTGTAAACGAATATAATTTTACAATGACAAATACCTCATCCGAACCTCGTTTCAAAATTCTTACTTCGGCAGGTGTCACTACCGGAACCGAAAATGTAAATTCAAACTTAAACGCTGTGGTGGTCGACAACAAACTTATTATTTGCAACAATACCTCTCAAAATGGTACTGTTTCGGTTTACGACATAAACGGAATAGAACTCCTAAATCAACATTATCCCAAAAACACAAAAAGCGTTGTCGATTTAAAATTGCATAAAGGCGTATATCTTTACAAACTAACAAACAACGACGGCAATACCCTGAGTAAAAAAATTATACTAAATTAATTCTTTTTTCGGGGGTGCCCCTACGGCCTGCCTACCGCAGGCAGGGTCGGGCTATCCGCTCTTGTGCCGCCGAAATACGGCGCCACGCCGCTTCTATCCCTCACCCATCGCAGCGCGAAGGACAGAACATTTTTCTTCATTTTTTTCCATAGCTGACGCGTAAAGACCGAGGCTTTGGGCATAGGAGGATGCGGGAGTATTTGCTGTCATAAAACGATAAAGTGAATTAACTAATGCTGGCGCAAAACCGGCTAAATGCACTTCAACCAGTAGATGACAATATTCGCGAGTTAGCGGTTGTTTTTTATTGTTATCTCAGTTACTTCTTCTGTTTCTGTATTAAAAATTAAAATGCCTTCTGTCTTGTCGTCAAGTTGTCCAACTAATTTTCCCTCCTTTGTCCAAATAGAACTTTTACCAATACTTAAAAAGTTGTCGCAAAATCCTACACAGTTTGACATTAAAACCGGCTTTGCGTATTGTTTTGCTACTCTTGGATAATGGTTAAAGGCTTTCGTTACGCCATTTTCTGATTTTGCTACGCTTGCTAAATATACGTCAGCACCTAGTTTAAATGCGTTTTCAGCATGTGTCGGCTGTAAACTTTCGTAACAAATTGCGGGCGCAATATTCGTATTGCCCGTTTTTATTACTACTTGTCCAACACCATTTTCAAAGTAAGGAAATTCATCTGAATGTAGTTGTTGTTTTGAATAAGTCTGTCTTGGTTTGTTGGGTTCAAAAATTATCATGCTTATTCGGATTTGCGATTCTGATGTCGTCGGTAATCCAAGTCCGATAATGATATGGTTGTTGTCACTTATTTGCTGAAAGATGTCTAAACGATTATCATTGTGATTGGTCGCTAATTTTTTAGCAAGTTCTGGTTCGTAGCCTGTTAGTGAAAGTTCGGGAAAGAAAATTGCTTCTGCACTATATATCAAAGCAAGGTCAATGAAACTTTTGTGTGCTTCAATGTTAGCTGAAACATTTCCTTTTATTGGTTTTGTCTGTGCGATGCAGATTTTCATTATATTTTTCTTTTATAATACTTTGCAAATAGGATTACACTTCACTTCAAAATTCACTGAATTGGCTATGTAACATATTTCGTGAGCTTTGTGGTGTAATTCGATGGCTTTTTCTACCATAGTTTCATCGGCAACATAAAAAATAGGATTCAATGTTACTTCTTTGAAACTTCCACCTCCACTTGTTTTTTCAATCATAATACCTATTGCATTGTCGATGTAAGATGTAATTACAATTCCTTCCAATGAACATACATACAAGTACGAAAGCATATGGCAGGATGAAATGGCTGTTACCAATAAATCTTCAGGATTCAATTTTGATTTGTCTCCAACGGTAGGATTGTCCGTTGTTAGATATAAGTCAGGTTTACCTTGAATGGCAACTGTATGACTACGGTCATAAGTTCGTACATTTTTAGTTCCGTCACCTTTGTTCCCCGTCCATTCGGCAGTTAGTTTGTAGTTGTGTTCGTGCACCATTTTAATTTAGTTTATTGTTCTCCAATTATTTATGTTCCTTTTGATTTATCCCTCGAAGTCCATTCCCAATTTTCGAGAAGGCGAATTTTTCCGTTTTCAAGGATTTCTGGTTTTGAATTGCAAATTCCTTTCATCAATTCGTCTTTGTTATTTACTTGGTGATAATGCATTTCTATTTTTTCAGCATTGTCAACCAAACTGATTCTTTCGCCATAAGAGCGAAATTTGAAGCCCCACCCGCGTACCGAAGTTTCCGTTGAACAAGGACTTAAAACTTGTTCGGCCATTGACGAATCGCAACACCCTTCAAGAGCTCAGCTTTGGCGGGGTGTTTTGCGTTCGGGGTGGGGCGTTTAAGTCATAAGATGTTACCTGCCATGTGCTTTATTTCCATGTAATTATGTTATTTTAAATAATTTAATTATGGCATAAATCAAAGGTATGTAAATGAGTCCAATAATTATGGGAATAAACCAAATTCCAAGTCCAGATAGTTTGTCATTGACTGTTTGAAAAGTCATGAATACTATTAAGGAAAAAGTCAACACAATAATAAACTTCAGATACCTGATCAACTTTGTAGCAATTTTGTATTGTCTTTCAGCATTTCGATTTGTTATTTTTGTAGGATAATTGAAAATATGTGGATAATTATTCAAGATTGTCATGCCTACAAAAAGTAGTGTACCTAAAATGGGTAAAAGAAAGATTGTCGTTTTATTCCCAAAACTATCAGGTTTTCCGGTTACGCTGTAATGTATTGGGATTGTGTCAGGAATGTAAGTGAATTTCAAAATTAAAATCAACCAGAGCAAGCTCAAAATTATCCATCCACCTACTTCTAATAATTTGTCTGCTGAAGTCAGTTTTATTCTTAAGACAGGTCTTTCTACATTGCTATATTTCATTGTTTGTGTCATTTTTTAGCCTTACCCCTAATGCGTTGCTATGAGAAACTCAATTTCCTATAAGGGAAACACAGTTTCTCATATATCCGCCTTAGGGGTTTATTTTGTTGATGATATTAAATTGACAAACAGCATATTAAATTTTTAGTAATTTTTTTTCTGTTTCTCTTATCTAACTTTAAATTATATATTTTTATTGTATTCTATGAAAATACAATAATGCAAAATTAGGCTATTTATTTTATAATTCAATGTATTTTGCTTAGTATTTAGACTGTCCAACGAACTTTTTATTTGGTCAAACCCTTTGGTAGTAATATGTTTCTCCGATAGTTATCGATGTCGTAGTTTTACCACTCGAATGTACTAATAACGATTGTATTTAGCGTATATCTGTGCCAGCTTCGAGCATGTGTGTTGCCCCACAGGAGCGCAATAAATTGCCGAATGTATTAGCGTGTGCATGGTAATTTGCTTTTTCTTCCAACTTCCCTCCGTACGAAGTCATAGTTACTTTTCCCGTAAATTGCGCATATCTCAATATACTTCTGATAGCTGAGGATCAATATCTGCTTTGGTGCTGCTCATTCAGAAATGCTACACAGCTTATATAATTCTACTTTTAGTTTCCATGTAAAAACGTTTTAAAATCAGAAATAAATTCTTATCAGACAAATGCTCTTTGTCAGTAGTAAC
>CAMBSB010000317.1 GCA_945870155.1 Paludibacter jiangxiensis
ATCATCCAGCGTCATTACCACTTTTGGAGTTCCGTTATGTTGAGTTTTTGTAGAAAACTGTAATTGTACCTGAGTAGTATTGTTACCCACTGTAAGTGGAGCTGTACTATTTGTCAGATAAGCAGTTAGATTTGCCGAAGCAGCATAAGATACTTCTGATTTTGAAGCTCCATCAATAATTCTATTATAATAAGTACCACTAATTAAATGCGATGTTTTAGCAGATAGTTTATATGTCTTCGTTGGATTTACCGATGCATTTACAGTATAATTACCGCCATTATTATTTCCCCAAGTAGTTTCTTTAATTTGAAATTGACCTCCATTTGTTGATGCCCACGCAGCAGTTCCAAGCGGCCAACTCAGCCCTGTGAGCACCCAACCATCTGCATTTGTATCGAATGCACCATTGGTAATTAAATTAGCTCCTATTGCACTACCAACGGTAGGAGTTGCTTCATTTTCAGTAAGCGAGAAATCGTCAATTACCAATGTATTGCTACTATTCCAACCCATAATTCGGATTATAGCTACCTGATCGGCCGAGCCGGTAGTAAAGGGTTTGCCTATCATTTTCCATGCAGTAGTTCCTGGTTTTATTTCATTATAATCATTTAAACTATTCTGAACGAAGGTTGAGGTATTGTCGTAATAACCAAGAATAACCTGAAAACGCATATTTCCAGCCATAGTAATCCCTTTTGCCCAAAAACTTAATCCGTAGTTGGTATTAGGTTTAATACCTTTAATAACGAAATTAGCCACTTCGCTCTGGTCTGAGTTTGTAAGTTTTAAAGCTGCAACACCTGTTCTAACTTCAGTGGCCGTGGTAGTCCTTCCGGGTTGTCCTGATTTTAAAGTCCAAAGGCTCATATCATCTGATTCAAATCCCGGATTATTGTTGCCTAATAATTCTTCTTTTGTTAGAAAATTGTAATTCACAGAGGATATATAATTTCCATCGCGATAGACATGTACTTTTTTGTTTTTTACCGCAAAACGAAAAACGTGAAAGTCGTTATCGTTTGCATCTGTATTTATTATTTCAGGTGTATTTGGCAATGTGTTGTTTTTTAGACCTTCTTTCTGAACTGATATTCGGAAACCTTTACGTCCGGCATCTCTACCTTCAATATCCAAACCCCTGCCTGTATTCGATTTTACTCTGGTTTTTACTTCTACTGTGTACCCTTTTATGGTATCAATATCGAGGTTTTTCATTTCGTTTACCTGTACAAATCCATCAGTTGCAGCAATATTGACATTGCGATAAATTTTATTTACACTTAAGTCTTTAAATGGTAAAGTAGGTGCTTGCGCTATTGCATTAGTAACAAAAGCAATAGGTATCATAAAAAATATAATTTTTTTCATTGTATTTATTTTCAAAAAAGGTGAATTTATTTTTTACTACGGAAAGGTGCAATTGGTAGACCATCAACTGTGAACAAGTTAGGCACCCCATAGTTTTTCCAAAAATAACGTACTGAAACAGGTATAGTCACCTGTATAGCCCATGCCAAAACCGTATTTCCTTCTATACGGGCATCTGCTGAATAATAAACTCCATCCGCCCCTGCAATCTCGTAGTATAATGGTTTTGTGCCAGTTGTTAGCTTAAGTCCCTTATCGGCATAATCAAAATATACACGAATTTTGGACCCTTCGATATTTATTTTACGATAGACCGGACTGCTAAATGACAAAGCAGTGTTTCCATAAACTTTTGCTAATGCCATATCGCCTAAACGATCGCCAACAGGTTTTTTATTTGTTGGATGAATGTTTCCGTTGTCGCCAACATCAATTGTAACAGCCATACCAGAGTTGTTAAGGGTCTTTGTGATACCCTCCTGCATTTCGCGAAATTCCATCCACGAGCTACTATATGAGGGCAATTGTACCAAATAAAATGGTAGATTCTTATTTTCAAAAGATTTACGCCAATCGGCAACCATAGCCTTTAAGTTTTTATCGTAATGCTGCATTCTGCTTACATTATTTTCGCCCTGATACCAGATAAACCCCGAAACATTATAAGGAAGTAGTGGATAAATCATCGCATTGTAAAGGCAACCAGCTTCACGACCTGCTGAAGGAGCTGTGTAGGCATTTAATACATCTGGTATTGAAGTCATTACTGAAGGGTTGGTCCATTCTTCTATATTGGTGCCACCTTCGTATGAGCCAAGCATTCCAATAGGAATATTTAACTTTTCCTGTAATCGACGAGCGAAATAGTAGCCCACAGCGCTGATGTGTTGCATATTGTTGGGCACCACACCATAACGCCACTGTCCACCTTTTACTGTGTCCTGTGGAGTCGAAGACCTATTAACCGAAACCTCAAAAAAACGGATATTTGAATTATTATCTCCAGATACACGCCACATGTCAGCCTCTCCGAGTCGTAGCTTCATGTTCGATTGTCCTGAGCAAATCCACACCTCTCCGACTAATACATCACTTATAATTTTTTCTGTATTATTAGCTGTAAACTTTATGGTGTAGGGACCGCCAGCCTCAGGTGTTGAAAGAAAAGTGTTAAATTTACCATTAGAGTCAGCCTGTGTACTTACCGTTAAATTGTTCCAGCTACCAACTATATTTACTGTACAGCCAGCCGAAGTCCAACCCCAAACTGCCGCTTTTGTTTCACGTTGAATCACCATGCCATCTGAAAAGAAACGGGGCAATGTAATTAATTGTGCATTTGCGGTCACCTTAAAAAATACAAATGCAATAAAAATTAAAAGAAATTTTCTTAGATTCATCTTAAATATGTTTTTTAAATTTACCAACCTTCGTTCTGTATTAAATTTTTGTTTTTTAGCAACTCACTGTAAGGTATCGGATATAAATACATTTTTTTATCCCATATCCTACTACCGTTTTCTATTGTATATGGAGTATAGGTAAATTTCGGAGTTGATGGATTTGAAAAATCGGCCTTTATACTCATGCGTTTTACGGCAATCACTTTCGAATCATCGCCATATAGTTTCCACCTGCGAACATCCCAAAAACGTTGATCTTCAAAGGCAAATTCAACTCTACGTTCGTTTTGAATTCGTTTTTGCAAAGAATCCTGTGTTAACCCCGCTGGAATTGCTTTCATTTTTACAGCCGTACGGTCGCGGATAAGATTTACTTGCGAAACTGCAGTCTTTGTAAATTCCCCATCGGTATAATCAGGTCCAAATGCCTCATTCATTGCTTCAGCATAACTCAATAGAATGTCGGCATATCGGAAAATAGGCCATACATGTTTTACTTTGGTGTTCTGATCAGGGCGCAGATCGCGCGAAGAATCAACAAATTTTTTCAGATAATAACCTGTTTTAGTGGCCCCTTTAATTGGCAGCCCATTTTTACCACCCTCCCATATCTCTAACGGTTTGTTGTATACCCAGTTTGTATTGTTCAAAGCAACAATAAAACCAAGCCGTGGGTCACGATTTTTATAAGGTTCAATAGGATTATAGTTTGAAAGCGGATCAAAAATAGGGCGGC
>CAMBSB010000318.1 GCA_945870155.1 Paludibacter jiangxiensis
TCCGTTGAGGCGCTGACCGGCTTCGCCATCGTGGTTTCCCTGTACAAAAAATAGTGGGGCTGACTTACACAGCAATCCCAAATAGAACCGTTGCGCTATGTATTGATTCAAAGCATTGCGGTAATTTTCGCGATATTTGTCGGTCATAAAAGTATCGCCCAAATCGAAATGGAAATCGGCAGAATCGCCCGCAGCATTGTGCAAGGTGGTTTTATAAACTTCGGTATCGGCATTTTCGTCGAGGTGCGAATCGGCCGTAATGGTAAATGTGAAATTTGTTGCAGCACTTCGTTGGGTGTGAAAATGCAAGTTTTCGGAACAAATATTATCGTCTGATTTGGATTTTAAATGGTAAAAGTATAGTGCATCGGGTTTTAGATTTTTTAGTATAATTTCCTGCGGTTTATTGGCTTCGAAACTATAAAAATCGGTTTCCTGCATTTTTGCATTGATCAATCCATACACAATTTTAATCTGGGCATCGTTGTAAAACAAGACGGATAAGGTGATGGATGTATTGGTTGGACGAGCTAAAATAATATCGTACAAATGATTAGGTATAACAGTATTAAAAAAAGCTGGTGGACGGTTATCGTTGATTTTTGGCTGCTGGGCTAATATGTTCAGTGCCAAAACCAATACAAAAAGCAAAACAAATCTTCTTTTCATAGGTTATAAATTAAAGCATAAAATTCTTATCAAGAAATGCCTGAAATGCATCTTTATACTGATTACTAACTGGTATAATTGTTCCGTCGTCGTACACAATTTCGTTTCGTTCAATCATGTTAATTTTTTGAATATTAACAATATACGATTTATGTACGCGCATAAACAGGTTTTGTGGCAACTGCGATTCGAGAGCTTTCAGGCTGAGCAACGACATGACAGGTTTTCGGCCTGTGAGATGAATTTTTACATACTCGCTCATGCCCTGTATGTAAATAATTTCACCAAAATTGATACGAATAATTTTATATTCCGATTTGATAAACAGGAACTCCTTGTTTGTTTCGATATTGGTGTTTTTGGTGCTCCGAAGTTCGAGCAATTCGGTGGCTTTGTTTATTGCTCTTTGGAAATCGGGTAAATCGATGGGTTTCAGTAAATAATCCACAGCATCGACCTTAAATCCTTCCACAGCGTACTGACTGTAGGCCGTGGTGAAAATAATAAGGGGTTTTACCGAAAGCTGCGTAACCAGTTCGAGTCCGTTCAAATCGGGCATTTGCACATCAATAAGCAACAAATCAACCGGATTGGTTTGCAGAAATTCGAGCGCTTTAACCGGATGTGTAAACTTTCCGGCAACTTCCAGATTCGGAATCTGAATAGCATAACTTTCGAGCAAATTTAGCGCAAGTGGCTCATCATCAACTAAAATACATTTTATCTTCATAGAACTGGTATTTTCAGATCGACACTAAATACTTCGGTGTTTGAATTTATGTTGAGGGTATAATTACTGCCAAACAATAAATCGAGCCGGCTTTTGCTGTTTTCGAGGCCGAGTCCTCCTTTTTCGGCATTGGCAACCGGTTGTTTAATATTCTGAGAGTGAAAACAAATGAAACCGTTTTCTACAGCAAAACTGATGCGGATACGGCATTCGTTTTCGTAACTTGCACCATACTTAAATGCATTTTCGATATACGAAATAAACAATAGTGCAGGAATCCGAACATCTTCATATTTTTCCGGAAGCGACAGTTTTATAACACTTTCGTCGGCAAACCTGAGGCGCATTAAATCCACGTAACTTTGAATAAACTCAAATTCCTTGCTGAGTTTTACTCTCCCGTCTTCGTTCCCGTAAAGCATGTAACGCATTAGTTTTGAGAGCTTCATAACTGCTTCTCGGGCTTTGGGAGTGTCAATGCCTATGAGTGCATAGATATTATTGAGCGTGTTCATGAAAAAATGCGGACTAACCTGATTTCGCAAAATTTCGAGTTGCATATCAGAGTTTTTCCTTTCCAGAATGTGTTTTTTCTCTTCGGTTTCGTGCCATTTTTTAGAGAAAAGCAGTCCGGCATCCACACCAACAATCAAAACAGCATACATCAGCAATTCGGCATAAGGTGGAATCGGTGTCGGGCGGTTGGGATCGGATTCAATTTTCACCTTTGCATGCAGCACTTCATCGTAGTAATAATACGAAACAACGACCAGCGAAATCAGTAATACAATACTGATGAAATATGCAAAATAATGTCTTTGATGTAGCTGTTTGGGTATTAAAAACCAATGGTTTATGACAAAAACAGGAATAAGCAAACTATGGTCTTTCCAGATTTTGAAAACGTGCAGCCAACTTATCTCTCCCTGCACCCGCGTGAAAAGCACCGGCAACAGGAAAAGCACCAGAAATATGAACATCATGATTATCAGTTCAATGTGCGCATTGAATTTATAATCGCGATAGTTTTTTGCCGATTTATTCATGTGTTATTTAATCAATGTTTTTAGAACCTGACAAATTCCGTTGTTATTTACTGACAATAAATACAAGCCGGAGTTTAATGGCCGCCCTGAATTATCTTTTGCAGGTAGCATAATGGTTTCGCCGGTTTCAACGCCGTTGTTTATTGTATTCGAAAAAATGACTTTTCCATCTATACCCACAAGTTTAAGTACCGTTTTACCGGATAATGTTTGGTTGAACCGGACCTGAATGTTCTCCTGCAAACGATTTGAAAACACGGTACACAACTGACTTTCGGGATTCAAAGATACATTATTTATGCCACTAACCGCATTGCTTTTAATGGAATAACTGTGTGCAATGTCGCCATTTTTCGAACCGGCAGTTTCATCTTTTGGCAAAAGTGCATTCACAAAGGCTACTTTCAGGCTGTCAGGACTCACTGTTACACGCAAATGTCCTGAACCTGTCATTTTTAAACCTGTAAATGCATTGCCATTGTCGGTCATTCCAATTTTATACGACGAGTCGCTGGGCATGGGCATGGTTTGATAAACGAGTTTATCCAGCTCTTCCACCGCATAAATATGGTCGTGTCCCTGCACAAAAAGATTTACTTTGTTTTTAAGCATGAGTTGATGAATGGGCATATCCCAACCGGGACGATTCTGCGTAAATTTGTTGGTTCCGTTGTCCAAACCACCCCATTCGAATGTTTTGGCCACTACCGTTGCACCGCGCGTTTCGCCCAGAATGTGATGGGTAAAAACAATTTTGTATTTAGCCGTACTGTTTTCGAGTGTACTTTTAAGCCAGTCGTATTGCGTCTTTCCAATCGTCCATTCCCAGTTGCGGGGCTTGGCACTGGCAGTGTAATACCGGTAACTATCCACCACCACAAAGAGCGCATCGCCCCACTCAAAAGCATAATAGTTTTGAGGCTGATTCATACCAAATCCTTCCGATTCGGTGTTTCCGGTGTAAAAACTGTCAGGATAAGGGTTCGGATAGAATTTTTTTCGCCAAAGGGTTTCGTAGGTGGCAATGTTATT
>CAMBSB010000319.1 GCA_945870155.1 Paludibacter jiangxiensis
AAGAAGCTCACAATCGCTTTGATAAGTTGATTGCATTTGGTGAGAAACACATGGACGAGCAGATAAAACTGGATTATTTTGCGGTATCTTTGCCCGACTTGCTGATTTGGGATGACGACTTGACTTTCCGTAACAAAATTCATTGCCATTATATGTTAGGTCTTGGATATCTCGGATATGGAAATAAACAAAAAGCAAATCTCCATTTGCAACAAGCAGCCGAAATGGATGTGAATCATCAGGGGGTGCAGGTGCATAAATAATCAACTAATATATCAGTTATAGCATAGTTTCTGTAAATATAAAACTAATGCCCCGATTTCAAATTTGAAGTCGGGGCTTTGTATTTGATAGTTTCTTATCATATCTTCTATTGCTTTATTACATATAACTCAGATAAAGCATAGATATAACTCATATAAAGCTATGATAATACTCAGTTAAATAAAAGAGTTATATCATAGTTATAACATAATTATATATATCTTTGTACTGTTTTTTTATTATACTACAAACTACCAACTATATACTATAAACTAATAACTAACCATGGCACGAGTAAAAGGAATACTACAAGTAACAGGCGGAATGAAAGGCGTATCGATGTACACCATGCGTGGCAGCGAAGAAGTAATTATACGCACCAAAGGTGGCCCAAGTAAAAACACCATTAAAAACAGCGAAAGTTGCAAAGGTCTGCGCGACAGTGGCACCGAGTGGAGTGGCTGTACCAAAGCAGCCAGCGCTATGCGACGGGCATTAGAACCAATATTGCGCCTGGCAGATTACAACGTGATGGGCGGACTGAATGCGGTATGTAAAAAAATTCAGTGCATGGATACCGAAAACGAAAAGGGAAAACGAAATGTACTGGTAACTGAAAACCGACCCTTCCTCACCGATTTCGATTTTAATAAAACCAATCCATTTAGCCGAGTTATCAGAGTGCAACCGACCTGGCAAATTAACCGCGAAACAGTGAGCGCCACCATTACCATTCCGGAATTTAACCCTAACGAACATCTGGTTGCAACCAACAAATTGCCTTTTATGCGTTTTGTGGCTTTACTTGGTGTGTGCACCAATGTGCGGTTCGACGAAGCCTCCAAAAGCTATGCGCCCGACAACCAACAACTACTTGGCTATAGGCGTGAAGTACAAACAGCCTGGAATCCCGTAAAACGCATATTACCCGAACAAACCTTGCACGTACAACTCGAAGGTGTTGCTGAATACCTCACTGATAACGACACTTTATTATTGGCCGTAGGCGTAGAATTTGGCACGGTGGGTGCTGATGGCGATGGCGAAGCTGTTAAATGGGCAGGATGTGGAAAAGTGGTGGGTGGGGTGTGAGGATATGTCTTGTCCTTAGATAGGGTCTTCAGATAAATTGAACTGGTATAGTACATAAGTAGTTCAATGATTATGTTGACTAAAAAAGTTAAACATCTAGCTTATTTATGTTCTTTAGCTTATCTAAAAATTTCGTTCCATTATTTGTACTAAGTTTGCTTTATATATAATTTATTGTATTTTTGTCGTTTAAAAATCACAATATTATTACTAGATAAACGGTTAAACTACTATCTGACAATTTGAAATAATGGATAAAAACCTTGAATTAGTATACTTGCAAAATATGGCGAATGATGACCAGCGGTCGTTTGACGCCTTATTTATGTATTACCAACCTAAGCTAATTCATTTTATTGCTGGATTTATTAAGGATAATGAAGAAGCCAGAGATATGTCACAAGATATCTTTTTTAAAATATGGACAAATAGAGCTACGTTTTCCAATGTCAGCTCATTTAAGTCCTATCTCTTTCAAATGGCTCGACATGCCATTTATGATTATTATGATCATTCCCTCGTTAAGCAAAAGTTTGAGATTAAGCAGATTAACCAATCTGATTCCGAAGATTCTATTGAAGCAAATTTATTTGCTAAAGAATTGGAACTATCTCTCGATTTAGCTGTTGAAAATATGCCACCCCAGCGTAAGTTAATTTACACGATGAGCAGAAAAGAAGGATTGTCGAATGATGAAATTGCAATCCGCCTGAATTTGAATAAAAGAACTGTTGAGAATCAAATAACATTGGCTCTCGCTACCCTCCGTAAAATAACCAAATTGGTAAATCTACTTTTTTTATAAAAAAGTTTGATTTTATCCGTGTGTTGTTTTATAGATAACCGTCTTCTAAATATAAACCCAGATCATGAACACCCAAGAAACATTAAATTTCATTCGTAAATTCTTTGAACAGCCATTATCACAAGATATTAGAAATCGATTTGGTCAATGGCTTACAAGCGATTATTTGAAAGATGAAAAAAATAAGGCTCTGCAAGTCCTATGGGCAGAAGAGTCAGTCGAAGCAAATCACAGTACACTTGAAGATCTTGAAATAATGCATACCCGTATAGCAAAATCAGCTCCAAGACGTTTCAGATTAAACCGTTTATTAAGGGTTGCTGCAGCTATCGCACTTTTGGTTACGGGTACATTAATTTCGTATATTTACTTGAATTCAATGCAGACAAGTAGAGGAGTAAAAATGTTAGAATGTTTTGTACCATTTGGTGAGCGCAAATCAATTAAATTACCCGACGGCTCAATTGTATGGCTTAATGCCGGATCATTATTGATTTATCCCGAGGAATTTACAGGAAACATACGATCATTATATTTGAGTGGTGAAGCAGAGTTTACGGTGAAAAAAAATAAGGAAAAGCCATTTATTGTAAAAACGAATCATATTGAAGTAGAAGCATTGGGAACGGTATTTACAGTCACTTCATTCCCTGGAGATAGCACTACAAAGGCAATGCTTGAGGAAGGAAGTGTTCGTGTAGGGGTTAATAAAAATGAACTACAAAACAGGATTCTTGTTCCAAACGAACTACTTACTTATTCTCATAATTCAGAAAAAATTACGGTATCAAGTATTGATGCAAAACAACTAGCAAGATGGAAAGAAGGTTACCTGATTTTTCAGACGGCTACACTTACCGAAATTTTCTCAGATATTGAACGTAGGCACAATGTTTCAATTTCCTACGACAATCAACGATTAGGAAAGGGAATATATAATGTGAAGTTTATGCCTAATGAAACAGTAGAACAAAACTTTGAAGTTTTACAAGAGCTTATCCCGGGATTTAATTACAGAATAAAAGGGAATTCAATTTATATAAACTAATAAACAGGAGGCAATACCATGAAAAAAAAACACCGGGAAGACAGACGGCTAAATCATTTCTCCCCGGGTTGAAATTGTAAACTAAAATCATTCAGAAAAAAAATAAAGTATTTACAAAATCTAATTCGCAAAAATATGAATTTAAACACAGAATTGCAAAGAAATAGGTCAATTATTTTAATAAAGGTTCTATTTCTTATCATTTTTTCACTGACCTCTCAAGTCGGTTCGGCTCAAAATCAAAA
>CAMBSB010000320.1 GCA_945870155.1 Paludibacter jiangxiensis
ACTATGGTAGGCTTTTTCGGTCGATTTATGTATAATTTTGATGGAAAATATTATTTGTCGGCAAGTTTGAGAAGAGATGCTTCATCTAAATTTGGACAAGATAATAAATGGGGTACTTTCCCTTCATTCTCGGCAGCCTGGCGAGTGTCCGACGAGAGTTTTATGGAAAATTTTAAATCAATTATCACAGACTGGAAAATTCGTGGTGGTTGGGGTAAAGTAGGAAACAGTAGTATTAGCGATTATTTGGCTTATAGCTTGCTTCGTCAATCCGGTATGTATCAGTTTGGTGGATCCGACAAATCAGTTGTTTCCGATGGAAACATTTCAAACAGCACATTAGGCTGGGAATCAACAAGTGATATAAATATTGGTACCGATATTCAATTCTTAGGTGGTCGTATTGGTGCTGAAATTGATTTATTTAAAAGAACAACTGAAAGTATGTTGTTTACTGTTCCCACTATGTTGCATACAGGTTTTAGCAATCAACAGCAAAACATAGCTAAAATGGAAAACAAAGGACTGGAATTTACATTGCGAACCTTAAATATTAAATCAAAAAATTTTAACTGGAATACCGATTTTAATATTTCTTTTGTTCGCAACAAGGTCCTTGATCTTGGTCCTGAACGCAATCCACTTTGGGGTTCCACCGGAAATCCTGTTGATACACGTTCCGATATTGGAAAACCTATTTCCAACCATTGGGGATATGTTTCGTTAGGAGTTTATAAAGATTGGGAAGATGTAAAAAACAGTCCTTTGATGTTATCAGGAACTAATCAGTGGGAAAGAAGTATACCCGGAGATGCAAAATATGCCGACTTAAATGGCGATGGTATCATTGATGCCAATGATAAAACTGTTATTGGCAATCCACAACCTGATTTTGTTTGGGGTATGACAAACAACTTCAAATATAAGGACTTTGATTTTAGTTTTCAGTTGAATGGTGTTCAGGGAGGTGATATCAATTTACGAATGTTCCGCCGTAATGTGTTCGGTGGTAATTTAGGGCAAAATAACGTGCCTCGTTTCTACTTCGATAATTATTGGCGCCCCGACAAAACTGATGCAATTTATGAAGCTCCAAGTCGTAAAAACTGGGCACGTATTTTCGATACTACAACAAAAAATATCGAAGATGGTACTTACGTAAATATTAGCAATGTGGTGTTGGGATATACATTGCCAAGAGTATTATCACAGAAACTTGGTATAAATAATCTACGCGTCTATGCAAGTGCTCAAAATTTGTATATGTTCACCAAATATCATGGATATAACCCGGAAGCTAATACATTTGGAAACGAATCGAAAACGCAGGGTGCTGATGATGGAGGATATCCCTTGGCACGTACAATTACTTTAGGATTAAATTTCTCTTTTTAAGACAAATTAGTTAATCAATGAAAAAACAGAATAAAATGAAAAATAAATTTTTAAGTTTAATATTAGTTGCACTAACTTTAATGTCCTGCGAAGATTTTTTAAATCAGAAACCGCAATCGGATCTCACCAGCGACTTATATTACAAAAACATAACTGAAATTACAAATGGAGTAAACGGATGTTATTCTCCTTTACTATCTATTTACAATGGAAATGGACTTGCACGTGTTCTGGGCATGACAGCCGATGAATACTCACAATGGAAAATGCAGTTTGATTATGTTGATCAACTGACAAAAAACTACACACATTCACTCGATGGTGTTTGGGCGAATTCGTATGCTACAATCCAACGCTGTAACCGCATGTTCGAAGTAATCGATGCAGGTAAATTCAAATTGGATGGTAAAGCAGATACTATAGCTTTAAAACGGTTGAAAGGTGAAGTAAGTTTTATACGTGCACTTACCTATTTTAATATGGTACGTATCTGGGGAAATGTTCCAATGGTAACCAAAACATATAATATTCCTTCTGAAGCTGTAGGAATTGGACGTACATCATCTCAGGAAATTTACAATAAAGTAATAATTCCGGATTTGATATTCGCTGCTGCCAATTGTGGTTTAAAAACAGAAGTGGCTGCCGGCCGTGCAACTTCGGGTGCAGCAAATGCATTACTTGCAAAAGCGTACATGACAATCACACCAAAAGATTACGTTAAAGCCGAACAAGCGCTTGATGCTGTGATTACTTCAACTAAGTACACCTTAGTTGATAATGTAAGTAAACTTGTAGCCGATGGTGTCAACGAAAATAATTCAGAATCAATCTTTGAATTGCAATATGCAACAACAACCGAGGGTGCAAAATTTCCTTCCTGGGTAGGTTGGGAAATCGCTCCGCAAGTAAAAATTAATTCATCTAATGAAGCTTTGTGGGTAGATACTACAATGATTGGGGATATGAAACGTAGTGGCAATATTATCCGACTCAATGCATGGGTAATGCAAACTAAAGGCGGAATTTTTGATCCATATCCTAAAAAACTAATTCCAGCTGAAAACACACTTGGTAATCCTACAGCCACAAATTTAGTTTTGTTGAGATATTCAGATGTAATACTTATGAAAGCTGAAGCAATGTTAGCACAATCAAAAACAATTGACAATGCTACTCTCACTTCATTAAATGCAATCAGAACACGGGCAGGTGTATCAACATGGACAGTTTCAGATATTACTATCGATAATTTAATTCAGGAACGTAGATTTGAACTTTGTTTCGAATGTCATCGATGGTTCGATTTAATTCGCTGGGGTAAAGCACAGTCAGTTTTAGGTGCACTTTGGAATAAAACAATTCCATCTGACCAATTACTATTCCCTATTCCTCAATCCGAAATAGAGAAAGATCCTTCTTTATTCCCAAACAATTCTGGTTATTAATTATTTATTTAAAAAAAACATAAAATGAAAGTAAAATATATAATATGGTTTGTCTTGGTAGCCATTGCACCTCTTTTTATTAGCTGCCAGGATGATGTAATGGTAAATCCGGTTTTCGACAGTCTGAAGATTAGCTCGTACGAAACTGGTGCAGAGGTCGATGCTGCAAATGTACCTGTGGGTAAACAAATGAAGTATTTTGTAAAAACTGAAGCTGATTTGTGTGTGTTGTGGCCTGGTGGTAAACGCGACATTTTAAAAAGCAAACTTAATGCAACCAAGGACTCTGTAAATGTTTATGGCGATGTAGTGCTTAATGGAAATGGAGCCAGCGATGATTATCGTGATTATGGCTTGTATGGAGCAAAGGGAGTTACTACATCAGGTTCACGTTATACAGGTTATTCAACCACTTATACTTTCTCGAAAACAGGGACATACAAATTGGTAATTGTATTAACTAATCATGGTAGTTCAAATGCTGATTTTAAACAAATTATGACAGAACAAACCATTGTTGTGAAATAAATTTTTATTTGTAATAAGGGTTGTAATGAAAATTTACAACCCTATTTTATTAAAAAAA
>CAMBSB010000321.1 GCA_945870155.1 Paludibacter jiangxiensis
ATCAGTTTTCCATCCTTGCTTTCCACCAAATGATCTTCCCAATAACCACTCACATCTTTGAGCATAGGATAAGCGCGATTTTTCAAAAATTCTTTGTCACCCGTAAAAGCGTAATGTTCCCAAAAATGCTGACTCATCCATGCACTTCCCGGACGGTGAATGCCCCAGGTAGAAGGACCACCCATAATATTGTTGGTACTGTAAGCTATCCAACCGCGTTTGGTTTGAAGTTTGGGGTCGGTTGTTTTTTTATTCACTTTTGCCAAATTCTCCACCCAATCGAAATAGGGTGCAGTACACTCCGACAGACCGGTTGGTTCGGCTGGCCAATAATTCATTTCTAAATTGATATTGGTTGTGTATTGCGAGTACCAAGCAGGTTTGTACTCATTGTTCCAGATTCCTTGTAAGTTGGCAGGCAAACCGCCTGCACGCGACGAACTAATGAGTAAATATCGTCCGTATTGAAAAAGCAAAGCTTCTAATGCAGGATCTTTTTCACCGTTTTTAACCGCATTCAAGCGGTCGAGTGTTGGTTTGTTGGATTCGGCACCCAAATTTAATTGCACACGACTGTACAGTTTTTGATAATCTGCAATATGTGCTTTTTTTAGCGTTGAAAATGATTTAACAACCGCCAACGCCATTATTTTTTCTAACAGAGCATGTGGGTGTTCACCTTTAAAATCTTTTGAAAAATCTTTGGAGAAATCGGTTCCTGCTACCAATAAAATTTTTACATCGTTGGCATTGGATACTGAAATTGAAGAATTTCCTATCGTCATTATTCCACCGTTATTTATTACCACTAACTGTGATTCGTATTGCATACCATTTTCGGGTAGCGTACCAGAGGCTGTAATTGTATTTCCCGACACTTCAATTTTGCCATTGTGCGCATCTTTGAGCTTTACCGAACACGATATACTTTCTTTTTTATTAGCTGTAAAATTAGCAACCAACACTTTATCGGGATAGCTTGAGAAATATTCCCTGTGGTAATTAACGCCGTCAGCTGTAAAACTAACGGTATGAATTGCGTCTTCTAAACTCAATTCACGACGATAATTTTCGGCTTTTAAATTACCGAAATCAATAAAAACGTCGCCAAAAGGTTGATAGTAACCCACGGTGGGTTTTTCATTTCCGTTTATGGAAGTCGTGCCGGTAATCAGACTTGATTCGTTAAACTGAATTTGTTCATTTTGTACGCCGCCGAAAATCATTCCGCCCAACGAACCATTGCCAATGGGCAAGGCTTGCAACCATTGTTTGGCAGGTTGAGAGTAACAGAGATTCTCTTTCGGGGTTGTTGTTTTTCCAAATATAGATAAACCTACCAGCAAAAAAGAGAATGACAATAGAATTTTGAACTTCATGATTTTTTAAATTTGGCAACAACTAATATTTACAAATACTTTTTTACTTATTTCAACGGTATAGCCACATTAAATGTATGAGAGCGTTTTTTATCCACACCCATAGCACCATACAAAAATTTGGGTACACTTTTTTCGAAATAAACCCACGGACGCTCAATATTTATTCCACTTTGGCTGCCATCGGCCCATGCAAATGAGCTACCAATGACCAACGGATGTTTGGCAGGTTCCCAGTCAATTCCATTTTTAGATACCATTAATGCTAATGCGCCAGAATCGCCAGTAAATTTTCCAACCACATCGCGCACTATGGCATAATAATAACCGTTCTGGAACCATATAAATGGATCTTCGGCTTCCATGTGAGCACTTTTACTATCTTTCGATTCGAAAATTGAATTTGGATATTTTATAAATGGCCCGAATGGCGATTTAGCCGTGGCAACTCCAAAACGAACCCTTCCACCCTTAAGTGTTCCATTTTTACACACTTCTTTGTACACCATTAGCACGCCGCCTTTATCGTTAAAAGTAATGGCCGGATTACTCACCATCATCGCATCATATGCCGTGCTATCGTTTTCGTTGTTCGACAAAACAGGTTTTTCGAAACGCTTCCATTCGCCTTCAATTTCGGTAGCCACTGCCACACCAATACGTTGATGGTTGCGCTGTATCCACCAATTAGTTGAATTCCGTTCGCTTGTGCCTGTTGTGCCCATGTGATACAAATAATATTTCCCTTTGTAAAAAGTAATATAGGGATTGTGCGTCACCACACCATCCCAAAACTGCGCTCCACGGGCAGGTAACACCACTTTTACGTGTTTGTAGGGTCCTTCGGGTTTATCGGCTTTAGCTAATGCAATTTCGGAATTATAAATCCATGATTGATGACCATCCTTGCGCGGCCAACGGGAATAAAACATGTAGAATTTACCATTTTTGTCTTTGATAACCGAACCGCACCATATAGCGTAATCCTCATCTATAAATCGATTTTCGAATGGAACAGGTTGCACCATTGCTGCAAAATTATAGTCTATAGGTTGCTTTTGGGCGAATAAACTCGAAAAAACACTGGTTACAATTAGCAAAAGGAAAATCTTGTTTTTCATTTATATGTTGTTTTATTCAATTACAAATTATTTTCTTTTCAATGTAATGGTATTTCCTTTGTAAATCAACTCTTTAGCATTCGAAGTTGATGCTAGGCCTACACCATTATTATTGCTTACCCAACCGATTTTAAAGGTTTTCACTTTATTCATACCATCAAAAGAACCTTTTCTTTTACCAATGGTCAGCGTTTGTTTTTTTTCGTTCCAATTGATTTCTATGGTTGCCGATTGTCCTTTTTCGTAATTATACGACACACCATCATCTTCATAAAGACGGAAAGTGGCATCTGCACCTGCATAAACTCGCAATTCGGTAACATCTGCAACTCGCTCAGTGCTGTATTGTTTTTCGGTACCCAATGGAATAATGCTTCCTGCTTTTACGAAAAGTGGAATTTTATCAATCCTTGCCTCGGTGCTTATTGTTTGCCCACCCGCCACTTTATCGCCTGTCCAGAAATTATACCAACCGACTTTATGCTCTGGCAAATATACATCCCACGCATTCACATTTGGTTTCAGAACGGGCGCAACGAGAATAGAAGGACCAAACATATATTCGTAGCTTTGTTCCAATGCTTTTTTGTCGATTGCAAAATCCATTACCAACGGGCGCATTAGTGTAGAACCCGAGAAAGTGACCGCCGCTGTCTGCGAATAAATATAAGGTAACAAACGGTAGCGTAGATTCAAATAACGAGCTGCTTCACGTTCTACTTTCGGTCCAAATCGCCAAAATTCCGTATCGGTTTGATAGCCGTGTACGCGAGTCTGCGCAAAAACTCCAATTAATTTCCAAAAGTAGTAAATTTTTGAAAAATTTGGCTTGCATAGCTGCCGAAATTTAAATTAAAATTTTATGCTGAAAAACGGAGTTGAAAAATTTCGAAGTCGGAAAACAACTTAAAATAAGCTG
>CAMBSB010000322.1 GCA_945870155.1 Paludibacter jiangxiensis
GAGTTGAGTTGGTAATTCCTGATTACAGGCACTTAATGCTAAGGTTAGCAATATAAGCCATACATTATACTTTTTCATGTACTGAATTTTTTTAAACATTAAATTTAATCAACAATAAAAGTAAAAGATTTTGCCACTTCGTTGCCATCTATATCCTTCACTACGAGCATTATTTCGGTATCGGTCGAAGCAAAAATCACCCCTTTTACTGTTTCTTTCAAGCTGTTTGCTTGTCCGGCAACCAACACTTCTTTGGTTATTTTTTTTGAAGGAATGGCAATGTCAAAAAATACCGTTTTCAGATCAGTGATAGTTGTAGATGCTGCAACTTCAAAACGATATTCGATGCGCGTATTGGCAGTGACATGAACGGTAGAAGCGGCTGTAACATCATCGTCGTTTACAAAAATTTGAATACTAGGAGGGGGGCTGATTTTATCCGATGTACAAGCACCTAACGATAGTGCAATAACTAAAGTAAGTACAATATAAAGTTGATTTTGCAACTTATTCATATTAATAATGTTAGTTGTTTTCATAATTATCAATTGTTTGTAATTGGTTTTTTATCTACAACCATCGAGAATGTTAAGGTTTGATTGTTGGCTGTAGAGCCACTTCTCGGGTTAACATAAGTTACTTGTATTAATCCATAACGTCCATCGGCAGTTTTAAAGGAAATAACATCTTTGGCTTTAATATTCAGAGCAGCTTTTCCATCGGGCAATAATGGCATAACTGATGGATAATTTGCTGCTGCTTCGTACTTAGCTTTCAAATCGGCAGAGTTTTTTACATTTGCTTTAATCCAAGAGTTAACAGTAGTACCAACGCCCCATTTTTTAAACGTAATTGGTTGATTTAAATTATTGACAGCCGAAGGATAGTTTCCGGTATACCAATAATCGTCAAACGAAACAAAGCAAGCAAGTACTTGTGAATGTGCCTCTAAATAGGCAAATCCAAAATCCATTGCAGCAGGGTCGTTGATTGTATTCGCAACAAAAAATGTGCGACCCGACTCTAAATTAATGAATGTCTTCGATGTGCCATTGATTAGTCCGTCGTAAAGTACAATTGCCATAAAACGCGAAACATCTAAATAAGCATTTATTTGATGTGTTTTAAATTGTCGGTTATTGTCTTCCACATAGATTGAATAACGGATATCGTCCTGAATATTTTTGATAGTATCCACTAATGTCCAGGTTGTACCATTCAAATTTTCGACTTTCGACAAAATTACCGGCGCTTGCTGATTCACACCCACACCTTGGAAATTGGAAAACTCAATTTTTGATATACCGTTTGGCGAAGTAACCTCAAATTTATATACTAAGGTATCGCCAAGCTGAAACCGCTTTTCGGTATTATCCAATACTTGTCCCTTTTTGGCAATTCCGGCAGTAATCACAATTGGATTATCAACTGCTACTTCACTGCAACCAATCCAGCCGAGAATAGGCAGAAGGATTAAAAAGAATTTTATCTTATTCATAATCTATTGATTATATTATTATTTTTAAACTTATCAATTCCCATTTATGCATTTTGAATTATGCATTATGAATTATTTTTTTACCACCAATTTTGAGTCCAACTAGGGTAAAGATACATTTCGGAATATGGAATGGGGAAATGTTCCATACCGGCCAAAAACTTACGGGATTCAACGACATAGTTTGTATCGTAGGTTTTAACCGCATTGGTTAAGGTAATATTTACACCCCTAAGCGGTAAATTTTCAGTTGTATTTGCAATTAACCACCTACGAACATCCCAGAAACGATGACCCTCGAAAGCCAATTCCATCTGACGCTCGCGACGTATAATCTCATTTGTGAGCGCACCTGTGAGTGCCGTATTTCCAGTGTTTTTTCCAGCTCTGAGACGTACAATATTAATAGCTTCCAATGCATTCAAATCCGTACCGATAATATATCCCTTTTTGGTATTTCCATAAGCGTTAAACATGGCTTCGGCATAATTCAATAACACCTCAGAATAACGGAAAATATACCAAACATGTGGCGTATTTGTTCCTATTGGCAAAGTAACGGAATCTTGTACAAATTTTTTAAGGTAGTATCCGGTTGAAGTTGAATTCTTTTCGCCAATTCCATCTTTACCGCCACGATAACTCTCAATCGGGTTACCATTTACAATTTCTTCATCGCGATAAATTGTTTGTGAAAAACGATAATCTTTATTGGCAAATGGAGTAGTAGCAGTATAAGTTGGCAAATTATATGCATCTGCTAAGTTCTGCGACGGACATGTGGCATTGGAGCATACACCGTTCACATTCACATATTTAGGGAGTCCTCCCTTCGGATAATTCCAAGTTTCCATGAGGTTGTTATCCAAAATATCTACTCTATTATCCAAAATATTCTCAGGATTTGCCACTGTTCTGTCAAACTGAAGTTTACGATAACTGATATCAACGCTGTAAATACCCGAATTGATAATAGCTGCAGCTGCTATGGCTGCACTATCGCAATAGGCAGTATTATAAGCACCATCGTTATAAAGCGGGCTGGCGGCATATAGGAACAATCTACATTTTAGTGCCAGAGCAGCTCCTTTGGTAATTCTGCCCAAATTATTCGATGTCCATTTTCCGGCACTGTACGGAGAATTAGGCATTTTTGCTATCAAATCAAATTCCGAAATGACACCATTCAAAGTACCAGAAATATAATTCACCATTTCGGCAGTTGTGGCTTGTTTTAGTGCTTTGGCTTCTCGTTCGGTAATCACCCTATCAACAATAGGTACTTTTCCATACATTTTCCAAAGTTGAAAATGAAAATACGCTTTAAAAAACTGTGCATCGTTACGATACGCTTTCAGATTTACCAAGAAAGTATTATATTTAACTTTGTTGTCGGGATGTTTTTTATAGTCTTTATAAAAATTAAACTCAGCATTGGTAGTTGTATCCGAAATTTCCAGAAAATGACTGGCATTGTTTATACCTTGGTACAAAAATCCCCAAGCTCTGTTGTAAGGTGTATTGTACGAATTCCAACTTCCCTGATTAAATGAGGTAGTTGCTCCAAAAGGAACGTTACTTTCGGCTTCGTCGCATGCATTTGCAAGCATTGTAATGCCTACTTCCTGAAATCCATTATCGAAAGAATGATACAGATTATCCCACAAACCGGTGATAAACTCCTCGTTTTTTACTACTAAATCTCTACCTATAAGCTCTTTATCATTTACCTGATAAAAATCTTCGCACGAAGTGGTCAGAAAAATGAATAGGCTGAGGAATGTTAGTATTCTTATTTTAGTTCTCATATTTGCTTGTTTTTACAAATTTTCTATGTGTTTTTTCTATCAAAACGAAACGCTAAGGCCTAAACTATAGGATTTCATGGAAGGATATATTCCCAATGTTTCGGGGTC
>CAMBSB010000323.1 GCA_945870155.1 Paludibacter jiangxiensis
TCTTTGCTATCGGAAGGATATATAAATAAAACAATTGGAAAACAGTATGACCAACTCAAGAAAACTCATATTGATGCTTTTCAAAAATATTATTCTCGTGTTGCATTGAATATTGAAGGTGAAAAGCATCCTGAACTTCCAACCAATGAACGGTTGGCTGCCTATTCCAAAGGAGGAAAAGATGTTGGTCTCGAAGCACTATATTTTCAATTTGGACGGTATTTGCTTCTATCTTCATCCCGTCAGGGTGGACAACCGGCTAACCTACAGGGAATCTGGAACGCTTCTATTCGTCCGCCTTGGAGTAGCAACTACACCACTAATATCAATGTTGAAATGAATTACTGGATAGCTGAAGCCTGCAATCTTTCCGAACTTCATGAACCGCTTTTTTCGTTGATAAAAAACTTATCGATAACCGGCGCCCAAACAGCCAAAAACTATTATCAAGCTAAAGGATGGTGTGTGCATCACAACACCGACATTTGGGCAACGTCCAATCCTGTTGGCGATTTTGGGAGATTAGGCGATGCCAAATGGGCAAATTGGACCATGTCGGCTCCGTGGTTATGCCAGCATCTTTGGGAGCATTATCAGTTTACCGGCGACAAAGATTTTCTAAAAAACACAGCCTATCCCTTAATGAAAAGTGCAGCCCAATTTTGTAGTGATTGGCTTATTTTATCGCCCGATGGAAAATACTTAGTGACATCTCCCTCCGTTTCACCCGAAAATGTATTCAAAACGGAAAGCGGATTTGCTGAGGTTTCAATGGCTTCGACAATGGATATGACGCTTATTCGTGAGATTTTCACGAATGTTATCAGTGCTTCCAATGTATTGGGTATCGATAATCAATTCAGAAGTGAACTATCGTCAAAATTACCCAAACTTTTCCCTTTTCAGATTGGTAAAAATGGAGATTTGCAGGAGTGGTTTCAAGATTTCGAGGCTAAAGACCCTAAACATAGACATCTCTCACATCTTTATGGGCTTTATCCGGGTAACGAAATATCGCTTTCAACAACCCCGCAATTGGCTCAAGCGTGTAAAAAATCGTTGGATTTACGCGGTGATGAAGGTGCCGGTTGGAGCAAAGCGTGGAAAATAAACTTGCATGCAAGACTTTTAGACGGTGAAAAATCCTATCAACTTTTACGCCAATTATTGACATACAGTAAAGATTATGATAGTGGAAGTGCCAGTTCGCCCGAAGCTGCATCCATTGGTTCAGGTGGAACCTATCCAAACCTGTTTTGTGCTGGTCCTCCATTCCAAATTGATGGCAATTTTGGAGGTGCAGCTGGTATTACAGAAATGTTGTTCCAAAGTCAGAACGACGAAATTCATATACTTCCAGCCATTCCAAATGCATGGGGAAGTGGTTCATATTCGGGTCTGAAAGCACGTAATGCTTTTGAGGTTTCTGTATCGTGGAAGAATCACAACGCCCAATTGGTTAAAATTAAATCAATTGTAGGAAATAAATGTACACTACGCTCTTCCAATAAACTATTTCTTAAAGACACAAATCAGTTTTCTGTGCCTTCTGGAAAAGAGTTTGTATTAGTTTTTGAAACCCAATCAGGCAATGAATACACAATCATTTCAAAGTAAACAGTTTTGAAATGTGTGTGTTGCGAATCAATAAACCGTCTATATATAATAGTCGGTTGTAACAAATTAGACTTAATTTCGAAATATCAACTTAATTTTTTTTATCATGAAACGATCAATTACACTTACCTTTCTTTGGGTGTTTCTTTTAAATACCTTTGCTGCTTCTTTTACGCCTGGTAATATTGTGGTAACACGTGTAGGACCAACTGTCTCTACAACTGGTGCGAAAGCCTATCTTGACGAATATACCACTGCGGGCGTTTTAGTGCAAACTATAGCATTGCCCACTGATTTTTATGTGCCTGCCACAGCCGATTGTGGATTAACTTCTATTTCGGGTGATGGTCAGTATTTATCTTTATCCGGTATGCCGGCAGCCCAATTACCAACTACAGCTGCAACAGCCTATGCTCGAAAAATTCTAACTGTAAATTACGATGGTACCATTGCTGCTTATACACCTACAGTAACTACACCGGTTACTACTTCAACCATCTCGGCTCAGACAAACAGTGGGTCTAACACATTTACATTATCGGTAGCAAATGCGAGCATAGCTGTTGGTCAATATGTTTTTGCTTCATCCATCCCAATAGGAACTACAGTCACAGCTATTTCAGGCACGTCACTAACACTTTCAGCGAATGCATTGGCTAATATTGCTTCTGGCCAAACCCTCGTTTTTATGGCAAGCAATACACCTATTTATGCCAACTACAAAGCACCAAAAGGAGTATTTACAACGGATGGTAGTAACTTTTGGTTGGGAAGTGAGGAGAAATACATTCAATATTTCAATCCCAATGTAAATGGTGGTGTGCCTACAAATATAGTAGCCGACGATGCCAGGTATTTAACTTCGGTAAATGGTATTCTACATAAAGCGGTTCGTTATAGTAAAGAAATAGCAACCATTGGCACAAGCACCAATCCATTTCCTACAACAGCTGCCACGGCTGTAAACACTTCAATTATTAATAGTTCAAATGATGCTCATCAAATTATTGCTGTAGATGTAGATGCTACAGTTGATGGCCAGGATGTAATGTATGTTGCCGAAAACAAAGGGGTTTCAGGTTCATCGTGGGGAATAAATAAATATTCAAAAGTAGGTACTACCTGGACATCTAATGGAGGTTTTGGAGCATTTGCTGATGCTTATATGGGAGTAACAGCAAAGGTAACGGCACCAGGTATAGTTACAATATATACTATCAGTAGGCCAAATATAGCATCAGGGTATGATGGAGGTCATTTGACAAAATATGTTGATAATGCCGGATACAATTTTGCTCCAAATTTGACTGAAACCACTGTACTTCAAAGCTTCAATCAAGCTACAAATCCTAAAGGTGGTGCATGGAAAAGTGTAAATCTTGTACCTGAAAATAAAAATAAAAGCATTAGCTCTTCTACTTCAATATCTTCGCTAAACATAACACCTTCAACCAATATTACGGTAACTTCTGAATTAACAATTGATGCACCCAGAACAGTGAACTCAGTTACTGTTGCTGCGGGTGGTAAACTAACAATGAGCAGTGGCTCACTAACAGCTACAAATGGCATTACGCTCGAAAGTGACGCCAGTGGAACTGCTACTTTGAAAGGTAGCGGTAGCTTGACCGGAACAGTTACAGCGAAACAGTATTTAGGTTCAGCCCGTAACTGGTATGTGTCGAGTCCGATTGTAAACCCTGCGACTCCCGGCTTTACCACTACTCCTGATTTTACAGGTATTGATTATTATTACGAATATATGGAAGGTGGAAATAATACGAATACTGCAGG
>CAMBSB010000324.1 GCA_945870155.1 Paludibacter jiangxiensis
TGAATTATTTTTGTGAGGTCTAATTTTATAGTCATGCAAAAAAACGGAATCACAGACAGAATTGTTACTCTTATTTCATTATTGATTTTTTTTATTTCTTGTTCAAATTCCCAAACTCCTGTTTCGTACGAATCTGAAGATAGCAACAACAATGGTGCTGAGTTTGAATACAATCAACCGGCACTTCCTAATGTTTTTTGGACAATTTACCCACGTAACAAAAGTAGTTATACGGATATGAAAAACGGAGATATCCTTAAAAATATTCCGGCTCGTTCAGAATGGGGCTCACCAAATGGATTGTTTCCGGTTTGGTTTGCAAACGACGAATACATTTTTAATTTGCCAATTGTTACCGGTGGACAAATAATGGTTCAATGGAAAGATTGTGAAACGGCAAAAGATATATATAACTTTGACATACTCGATAAGCAACTTAAAGCATACTACGATAGAAAACTCTATGCAACAATACAAATAAACGGCAATAATCATCCAGATTGGATGTTTAACGAGATTCCTTACTTATCAAATATTCAATTAACATCGCAGGTGGGCGATAATAAAGGTACCTTAATGTATTGGTATCCATTGTATGTCAGCACGTATACAAAATTATTGGAAGCTTTTGCTCAATATCTGAAAAATTCACCCTATAAGAAGTGCATTAATGGAATACGCTTTAATTTGAATGCAATCGGTACTGAACACACTGTACCTTCAAAATCATTTGATAATAAAGGAGTAATAATTGATGCACGAATCAGCTCAAATTATACTTACCCACCTTTGGCTGATAAATCATTCACTCAATATTGGACAACAACAATATTTAATCAATACGAAACTACTGTTTTTCAAAAATATGCTTCTACAATTAGTCCGATTGTTCGGGTATTCCTTCGAAATAACCTCGATGATAATATTATGGCATTGGCACAAACAGAATTTTCTGCAGGAAGGATGGGACTATTTCATACTTCGTCGGAACCGGAACCTCGAGCAAGTGGTGGTGAAGACAAACTATCGACCTTTACATTAAATTCTCGTACGCCTAAAACCATTAGTTATGCCGAACCCTGGACTGACCCATGGGGAACGCATTCGGATGGAACTGAGGATCCACATTTTTGTTCGCCAGAGCAATGGAATTATTGGAGAATTTTGTGCGATTTGAATGTCGGTATTTCGCAAATTGCCATGCATGGCGATTACTGGACTTATTGCATGGGTGGCCCGGCACCTGCCAACAAGCAGTTTCCGGAGATAAATGTTGCGGTTCGCAGGGATGAAATGCAAAAAGGGATTAATTTTGCCTATAAATATGTTGGGCAACATAATAATCCGGCAACTTCCCCAGGCGCTTTTGTCGCATTTCGTAAATCCACAGAAAATCTTTCCATTAAAAACAATCCGACGTTTTATGGTGGTACAAGTTTTGCAATTCAGAAATTTACAGGCGATTATACGTTCTTAATAACACATTTGCCCGATAATTCGGTAGGGTTAAAGTTGATAGGCGACAACGAACAACGGTACGGTGCTTTTGCGCGACAAATTCAGGCAGGTGGAAGTATAAAAATGGCATTACACCCTCTGTTTGCAAAAGCCATTTACAATAAAGATATAAAGCTTAGGGTAATTTACTACGATGGTGGAACTGAAAACTGGAGCGTTTTGTATGGGAAAAACACTTTCACAGTTCAAAATACCGGAACCAAAAGTTGGAAAGTGGCAGAATGGAATGTTAAAGGTGCTCCCCGCCTGAATCCGATGTCGGTTACGGCAATTATCGAAAAGGGAAGCTTGGCAACCGCAACAGAATTAAACACATTAGTGCCCGAAATTACGCTTAAAGCGAACAATGGAACACCTGTATTTCATTTGGTAGAAATAGACAGAAGCACATTGTTTAATGATATGTACCAAAAGGATAAGGCTGTAACAAACTATTCCGGCATAAAAATGAATGGTAATTTAAAAGCTTCAGTTTCTTCAGGTAATTTACATGTTATGAATGTTGACCCGCTGTTCCCTCTTGAATTGTATGATATCAGCGGACGCAAACTGGCTATCATTTCATCTGTTTGTAATACAGCGAATTTTAAGTTGGTGGAAAAAGGTCTTTACATAGTACGAAACAATAATAATGTATTGAAATTAGTTTTTTAATTATCTTTGAAATCAATAATACAATCAATATGAGTAATCTATTAAAAAGTACACTTTCGGTTATATCTGCTACCATGCTTGCATCGGGATTACAAGCAGTTGAAAAAAAGGCTCCCAACGTTTTGTTTATTGCACTCGACGACTTAAAACCCGAACTTGGGTGTTATGGCAATAAGTTAATCAAAACTCCCAATATTGACAAGCTTGCTGCTAAAGGCATTCTTTTCTCGCAAAGTTATTGTCAGCAGGCAGTAAGTGGTCCCACCAGAGCCAGTTTACTTACAGGTAAACGTCCCGACTACACCAAAGTGTGGGATTTGCAAACACTTATCCGGGATATAAACCCCAACATAGTGACTCTGCCACAGTATTTTGCACAAAACGGATATATAACAACGGGTATAGGAAAAATATTTGACGCACGTAGTGTGGATAAACAAAGTGATACACAATCGTGGACGATACCTTTTTTGAAAGTTGAAAATAAGTATTATTTCAACAATAAACCGCAATCTATGCATTATCAGGCTGAGGCTACCCGCAATGAGATTGAAAAATTCAAAGCAGAAGCAATTGCGGAGGGGAAGAAGAATTATAATCAATACGAATCGTATGTAAAAGAACGGATTTTCCCTTCATCGGAATGTATGGATGTGCCGGATAATGCTTACGTGGATGGAGCCAATACACTCAAAGCGCTGGATATTATTTCGGAGTTATCAAAAGGAAAGGAGCCTTTCTTTTTTGGAATGGGATATGTTCGACCACATTTACCTTTTGTAGCACCGAAAAAATATTGGGATATGTACAATCGAGATGATGTACCATTAGCAACATTTCAGCAGCAAGCTAAAAACAGTCCGGATTTTGCTTATCACAACTCGGGCGAACTGCGATCATATACCGACATTCCGGCTGTAGCTCAGTTTACAGATTTGAAAGAAAACAGAATTGGTCTTCCTGTTGAAAAACAAAAGGAGCTAATCCATGCTTATTATGCAACCATTTCGTATGTGGATGCACAAATTGGCCTATTGTTAAAGAAGTTAGACGAACTTGGAATTGCCGATAATACAATAATTGTATTGTGGGGCGACCACGGCTGGCACCTTGGCGACCACGACTTGTGGTGTAAGCACACCAATTTCGAGCAGGCAACACGAACTCCACTCATTTTTTATTCGCCACAGATTAAACCTGCCAGATATGA
>CAMBSB010000325.1 GCA_945870155.1 Paludibacter jiangxiensis
TTCAGATAAAATGAGATATTCGCGAGTGTTAGGTTCTTAATAGTAGCACTATTGCTGGCAGTACCAAACAAGCCTGAATTAGGGTTCTGATAGGCCGGAGTGCCTGAAGTTCCGATTGTGAGATTGGAAATGGTTTTGTTATTTCCATCGAAATTCCCTTTGAAATTATTTGTTGCATTTGGATTCACTCCAATAGGTGACCATGGTGATTCTGCACTCAAATCCAAATCGGCCGTTAATCTAAAATAAGTTCCAACCTGATCATAAACATTGTTATCTGTCAGGTTAATTTGATCCCTAAAAAACTTCAAATCATCTACACTCCCAATTAAGTAAGGGTCAATACTGGTGCCACTTCCGCTAAGCGAAGTCGATTGTGCTTTCAACGAAGTCATTGAAAGACAGATAGTCATAAAAAGTAAAATTTGTTTTTTCATAAAAATATTGATTTTAAAGATTGATATTTTAAAAAGGGAAGGACTATTTTCTCCTATACTTATAAGGCAGAATAAATAAAAATTTGTGTAGTGGAATATAAATAAATTATTTATTTACTTGTAAAATAGCATCGATTAATGCTAAATTAACCACACCTGCATCACTAACAACATTGCTACCTGTAAGTCGAATTAATTTATTTTTTGGCAATGCCAGTCCGGTTTGTAAGGCTGTTTTGCATTTGGCTATATCTAAATTTTCCCATGGAATACCCCATTCAGCCATTCCCCAAGCGGGTGCATTCGAAGCTTTTATGGCTTCCATAGCCGACTCAAATGCAGTAGGAGTTACAGCCTCAGCATGGTAAAAACTCCATGAGGGACAAGAATAATCGTTGATACAGGTTTTAGCCTCACCTAAGGTTTTAGCAAATGATGAACAAAAGATTTTATGACGTGGAAAACCCATATCGAAATAAATTTTACTCATAAACTCTCCATGACGGCGACACATTTCATTCAAATCTTCAATGGTAATAGTTCCCGAAGTTTTTATTCCGGCAGTTTTTACGGCATTGAAACCAATGGTTTGCACTCCGCGCGATGGTAAAACCAATGGATTAATACCTGTTGTAGGATCCCCACTTTCGGCTTTGTTTACATAGCTGTTTCCATTCGGATAATACCAGTTGTTTATGCCTACAGCCATCTCATCGGTACTGCGTATGCCAGCAAACAGGTACTTTTTATTTGTAGGTAAACCATCGTACCATGTTTTCACAATGGTCATTAGTCGTGTAACTGCTTCTTTTTCGGCAGCTTGTACCACAGGGCTCATCTGATTGAGCATGGGTGGTAGTCGCATTTGTTTTCCCCAATTTAGCCAACCAATTTTTACAGCTGCATCCGATGTCCAGTCGTACCACTCTACATTATTTATATTTTCCGGATTGTATCCGGGCTTTGTGGCATCCCACCAGTTCCACAAATCGGGGCGTGCTTCGTTGAAAGGTGTTACACTTAAAAAAATAAAAACAGGTATTTCGTAAAGCGATGATTGTCGTAAATGCTCACGCATGGATGTTTCGAAAATAGCCATATCCCGCTGAAATACCCTGAATAGTGGTGCTTGCGCTATGGCTACTTTTTTACCAACTTGCGACCCAAAATATTGTTTTAGCTGCTCATAGTTATAGCGCGAATCGGAACTTGATAAAACAATGTATTGCTGAGGTTCAAGCCACCATTTGGCATACAACTTAATATCCGAATTAATAGTTGATTTAAAGTTGAATTTATTATTGGTTACGGAATCGAACCAACCGGCAAAGACTGAATCGCCTTTTGATAGTGTTACTGCAGGCTCTGTTATTACTGCACCAGGATTTACTTTTACAGTTTCTACTGCCGGTGTACCTCCACGCGTATCAAAACTTACTGTATAACCAACTGTTACCTCCTCGCTTTTACACGAAGTAAAAATTAGAAGTAAACCAATAAGAATATTATAATGTAAAAACTTCATGATAATCAATTTTATAATTTACCTGCGGTACGGTAATGTACCGCAGGTATAGTTTTAGGGTATTTGAATAGCTACAGCTTTGGAATAATTTTCCCTGGCACCGGTTACGCCGGTTAAAGCTGCAATTCGGAAGTAGTAGGTCTTTCTTGACTTAAGCACCGTTGTGTTATTTGCCAAAGGGATAGTCAACGTTTGCTCGCTCAACGGAATGGATGTATTGTTAAAAGTTTTTTCCCAAGGCTTACCACTTGTTGCCTGCAATGCTAATAATATTCCCTTTGATACGTGCGGATCGGGATGTGCACAAAGTGTAAGCGTTTTGATTGTTGTTGAAAGCTGACCTCCTTCTAATTTAAATTTTGCGATAATAGTTTTCGATATTGTATCAACCACAATACTCGAATTTTTAATACGAATGTAAGGTGTAACCCGAAAATCGTAGGTGTTTTTACCTGGTTTCAGAACAAATCCTTTCACACTATCCACCGGATACCAATTGGCATTGGGGGTAGTAATCAAATAGGTTGCCGAGAACATCATATTATTAGTATATGTTCCATCCACTTTGCATGATAGTGATATTTTTGTAACAGGATCATAACCCGCCTCCCAAAAATCGAGCGAAGAACCAGAAATCATATCCTGCTGCACTAATGAATCCGTCAAATCATCTATTATGCGTCCTGTGAGCTGGGCGTCAGGTCCGGGTATATTATCCACTTCGCAGGAAACAAATCCCATGCCTATCAAAATAATTAGCAATATGCTTATATATCTATTTTTCATTGTAATTGCAATTTTGAATTAGTAATTATGAATTATCAATTGGATTAGTAACCCGGATTATTTATTACGCCATTACTTGCTACCCCATCAATACCGCAATAATAGGCTTTTTTGACAAATGATTTTCCGGCAGATGCATTAGGTGATGCCTGGCGAACAAATAGATAGGTTACCGGATTTGACCTCAAGTCCTGATACATACGAATGGAGTAATATTGATAATTATTATAAATCTTATGCGCATCTCTCCGGCGAAGTATATCCGAAAGGTATTTGTTTTCAAAATAAAACTCTGCATATCGTTCACGTTGAACAGTACCAACAGTTTGTATAGCCGTAGCATCTGCAACATTGGCCGTTGCAACTACATTGTCTTTATGTCCGGCACGGCGGCGAACTTTATTTACACAATCGTTGGCTATTGTTTGACTACCATATCCAGCTGTATTTTCAACTACTGCTTCAGCATAGTTCAATAGAATTTCGGCATATCGAAAATCCGGATAGTCGTTGGTATATGACCCTAAAAGAATAGGATCTCCTGTGAATGTTGATGGATAAAATTTACGTATGGTAAATCCGGTTTTTGTTCCACCAGCACTGCTTTCCCAGCCCGAACATGATGC
>CAMBSB010000326.1 GCA_945870155.1 Paludibacter jiangxiensis
TAATTTTTAAAAGTCATTACCTTAATGAGTTTATTATCTGTTTTCAATTGACCCACAATAGTATCGAGAACGCCGTTGATAAAAGTACCACTTTTTTCGGTACTATATTTTTTGGCTATTTCAATATATTCGTTCAGGGTAACATTCACCGGTATTGTTGGGAAGTCCATAATTTCGGATAATGCTACCTGCATGATTAGAATATCCATGTAGGCAATGCGATCCAGTTCCCAGTTCTTTGTATTCTGATCAATTAATTCACGATATTTACTCCCATTAGTTAAAACGCCTCTCAACAATTTACGGGCAAATTCCATATCTTCTTCATCTTTAAACATAGGCAACAATTCCTGATCAATACCTTTGCCTTCATCAAATCGCTTAATGGTTTTAATCACAAAACTGATAACTATCTCTATATCATCAACCCAATAAATACTTTGATCTTCAATAGAACTATCAAACTCTTCGTTCTCAAGTATAACTTTCTTAAAAATCTTTCTCCATAAATCTTTGTCGGCAGTATAGTCATTACTTGCTGATGACATATACTCTATAAAAAAACTTGTTGCCTGAATTTCTTCGAATAGTTCTTTTACAATATCCTGATTATTGACCCAAGATAATTTTTGTTTTGAGAGATAATCGTTAAATTGAACATTTTCAGACAATTGCTTTACAAATTTATTGTCTGCAAAACGTGTGTTCGGATTTAAATCCTCTTCGGAAGGTCTTAGTTTATTACGTCGGTTATCAATCCTGGTAGCAGCAAATTGTGTAATTTCGATTGATAATTGTAACAAGTGAAAGTACAAATCATAAGTTCTTTCAATACTATGAAACAACTCTTTTTCGGCAGCAGGAATTGATTTCCCATCGCCTTTGTAAAATGAATATAAGATTTGAACAATCTTTATTCGTAATAATACTCGATTAATCATATAATTTTTGAACGCTTTTCAAATTTCAGTGCAAAGATACGTTTTTTTGTGAAAAGACTCAAAACTCACACCGAAAAACATACCGAAAATTCAATTAATTAGTAAATTAGTTCAAAATAGTTGCCTAATGCTGTAAAATTAACAATAAATTAAAAAAAAACACGTTTTTGTTTGATATATTCAAAAAAAATACTGAAATTTGACGTCTGAATTTGAGAAAAGATTGCATTTAATTTAATCGTTTAATTGATAATTGATTATAAAAAATACATTATGGAAGTAGAGAAAAGAAAAATTGAAATCGACAAAAAAGACAATGAAATTGTTTATTCAAAAGCCATCAAAGCAGGTAAACGAATTTATTATTTAGATGTTAAGAAAAGCAGGAACGATGATTTGTTTTTGGCAATAACCGAAAGCAAAAAGAAAATTGTTGGTTATGATGATGATGCACAGGTAACGTACGAAAAACACAAGATTTTTTTGTACAAAGAGGATTTTGATAAATTTGTAGAAGGTTTGGTTGATGTGGTAAGTTTTATTAAGCAAGAACAAGGTGAGGCTCCTCAACGCGAGGAAAGAGTGTATGAAGAAAAAACAGAAAAAACTGTAGAAGAAGACGAAAAACCTAAAAGTTTTTTTGATAAATTTAAATTCTGATTTACACAAGTAATTGATTATAAGAACTAATGTAATTACTCTGCCCCCCAACCCCCTAAAGGGGCGTTTTGGCGCATCTTTAAAAGTTTGTTCATAAAACAGAATGACTATTTTTATAATTTTCAGCAATTTAACTCCATTTTTAATGACAATATCCTTGTTATTATATCTTGAAGGGTGCTGAGTAATGACCATCAATAAGTTATATTATTATATGCGGATATTGGAATTTTAAAAAACTTTCCTCTATAAGTTACTACATATCAGCACCTTTAAAGTTATTTGTAAATGCGACTTTAATATTTAAATTAAAAGTTTTTTAGTCTAAATACTTTAAAAAAAGAACCTTTAAATACAAATTAACCCTGACTAACGCTCAATATCCCCCTCTATTTCCCCCTTTTGGGGATTAGGGGCTCGGGGGTTAGGGCTGATCCCTTTAAAATTACAACAAAAAACACAATCATCTAAATTTAAAATAATGAAAAGCTTTGCCAGTGACAACTATTCCGGAATACATCCCGACATTTTAAATGCCATTATTAGTGCAAATGCTGATCATGAAATTTCATACGGTGACGATATTTATACCCAACAAGCACATCAATTATTCGAAAGTATTTTTGGTGATTTAACTCTGCTCTTTACCTTTAATGGTACCGGCGCCAATGTAATAAGTTTGAAATGTTGCACTTTGCCATTTCAAGCTGTAGTTTGCGCCGAAACAGCCCATATCAATGCCGATGAGTGTGGCGCCCCAACCCAAGCTATAGGTTGCACCTTGCTTACTATTCCAACCAGCAATGGAAAATTAACACCCGAATTAATTCAACCCTTGCTCAAACGCATAGGCAATGTACACAATACCCAGCCCAAAGTAATATCAATCAGTCAAAGTACCGAACTCGGAACAGTTTATACTATCGATGAACTTACCGGGCTTTGTAACTTTGCTCATGAAAATGATATGTATGTGCATTTGGATGGTGCGCGCATTTCCAATGCAGTAGCAAAACTAGGTGTCAGCTTAAAGGAAGCAACTGTGGATTGTGGTGTTGATATTATGAGTTTTGGAGGCACAAAAAATGGCTTATTGATAGGCGAAGCAGTGCTGATATTTAATGATAAATTAAAAGCCAATGCTCCTTATTTTCAGAAGCAATCGGCTCAACTTTTCTCCAAAAACCGTTTCGTAGCAACACAATTTATCGCCCTATTAAACAATGACTTATGGTTGCGAATGGCAACCCACGCCAACTGTATGGCACAACTGCTATACAATGAAGTCAGTAAAATTTCAGGTGTAACAATTACACAATCGGTTGATGCCAATGCGGTTTTTGCCATTATTCCGGCGCATTCCATAGAGCCACTTCAGCAGCGTTATCGTTTTTATGTTTGGGACGAAAAAACTACCGAATTGCGCTGGATGTGTTCATTCGATACTACCGAAGAAGAAGTGATGGATTTTGTTGGGTATTTAAAGAGTCTTATCTATTAAAAGGAAAACAAATATTTTAGGTTTCAATTTGATAAGTCATCTCAAATAACAAATTAATTCTAAGTTTCACCTAATCAAATAATTTATAGCAAATAAAATCAATTTCACCTTAAAATGAACAATACCAATTTGTTATCTGAATTTAAAAATGTTGTTATAAACGACGACAATATCAATTTTGGAATAACAATCAACTCTGTTGGATATAAATTGGTGCATGCTAATGAGAATAAAAAAAATCAATCAAA
>CAMBSB010000327.1 GCA_945870155.1 Paludibacter jiangxiensis
TGGTTTCTGCGTGCATTCCCTGTAGTCCCAATATCAGCAGAAGTACTATAAATAATCTCTCGAAATAATCGGGACTTAATCTTTGGTTTAAAATCTGTTTCAATAATCGTTTCATTTTTCTTTATTATTATTTGTTATTTCAGTTGATAACTCTCAATGCTAATTTTTCCAACAAGTCCTGAACTCTGCAAAGGTGATTGCGCATTATACGGATTCACATTCAATTTGGTTTGTCTTTGTAGTTCAGGTAATTGTTGGTCGCCAATAAGTCGGTTTACCCATGTGTTGACCACTTCAATTTTCACATCATTCATACCCTTCTTTACAAATTTAGAAATATCTAATTTGTAGGGTGCAGTCCAAACGCCTCCTGCATACTGCCCGTTGATACTAACTTTTGCCATCACGCTAACCGTATCCAAACTGATAAATATATTGTTTTGCTCAGGCAAATTTTCTATCTTAAAAGTATTGTTGTATGTAGCTGTTCCGGAAAAATATCGGATACTATCGTTTGTAAAAGTTGACAGGTTTTGTAACCGATGCATGATTATGGGTTTTGGAGTGCTGAATGTGCTTTCAAAACTAACATGCCAGGGTGTTTTTATCACTGCTGATACGATTGGTGAAGGATAATTTGCCTCAACCGTTTTTGCCGTTGAAGTTCCTGATTTACGGAATACCACAAATACACTTTCATTCGGTGCCAATTTCAATGGAACAGCAGTCGTATTTTCATGTTGTTCAAAAGCAGGAAGTGAGCGCATTGCACCTGTAGTTGCTTCCCAAAGTTCAGGCTGTAAGCCACTGACTCTGAATTCGGGTGTAACCAATTTTGTTTCGGCTGTTTGATTTGAAATAAAATAAATTTCTCCGTCTTTTGTAGTACGATGTCCATAATGAATCGAATTATCTTCGGGCAATTTACAATCGGGTAGACAATTAATCAATGCAAAAGCTTGCTTCATATCCATGCCATTCAATATCATTCCTTTGCCCACCTTGCGTGATGTTACAGTGACGCCATCCACATTTCCCCAAAGCTCTGTTGCTATTTTCTGAATTTGTTGGTCTGCCATTGGTTGGTTTTGCAAACTGGGCGAACGCATGGGTGCTGGTCCCAACACTACTGCGCCATCATTCACCAATTGTTGGATTTTTGCAAGCAATTCAGGACGCATGGTTTCTAATTTGGGTAATACCAACATTCGATATTGCGTTCCGTGAGGTAATGTTATCAGCCCATCTTTTACGCTCATGTATTTTTCAATCACTTCCGCATTCATATAATCGAACTGATAACCAACAGGAAGCGCAGGGTCGGTTATGCCTGTCATTTTGGGCGTGTCTTCTCCAATAAAATAAGCCACATCGGCAACATTGAGTCCCTGTTGAAGCATATAATTGGTTCGTTTCAAATAAGGCGTATAAACGTCCATTTGCGAAAACCAGGTGTTTTTACGATTAAACTCATCGCCAAAAGCGACATTGATGCCAGGATGTTGAGCATCGTCAAGTTGGGAAATATAAACGCTCAGCAAAGTGTTATTAATGCCTTCGGCAAAAAATCGGTCACCACGTTGTTTGATAGTTGCCGGATAGCGACTAAAAGCTGCACCACCGCAAGTAAACGATTCGGCTGAAATTTTATTTTTACCATAAATATGACCGCAGGAAGTGGCAGCCCTGCATTCGATATTTCCCAATTCGCCTTCGCTCCAAAATTCTCCCGCAACTTCGTCGGACTGTCCGCCATACATCAGAAATTCTCCCGGAAAACCCCAGTGACCGTAGTTTTCTAACCATATAGTCAATCCATTTTTATGGCTAATGTCACGTAAGCCACCCACATAATCATAAGCAACTTTGTCGGCAACCAGACGGCGCATATCCCAAAGAAATCGGTCGGATGCCAATTGGCTGTTGACTACCATGCCTTGATAAACAGGTAGGTATGGAAGTGCATCGTAACCGTATTTTAGCTTGAATGCTTCCAAAAAATCATCAGTAAAGTTTTGACTTCCCATTTCGTAACTATCGGCAACGACTATTTTGAATGATTTTCTATCTTCTGCCGGAATGCGTTTTAAAATTTCACCAATAAAAGCATCGAAGTGTTTTTCAATATGCACTGTGCTCATTTTATCCACTTCGTAACCGGTTCCTTCTACCGAAGCCGGACCATTTTGTGTTCCGGTAGGAGTCATGCCAGTGCGCAGAATAATCCAATCGTCTGCCGGCACTTTCCAGTTTAACGTACCGTCTTCTGTCAAGAATTTTGTAATATCTAAAACCTTGGCAGGGTCAACAATCGTGGATTTATCATCCACTTCCGGCTGAGGTTTCCATTGGTATTCTTTCCAAAGTGGCAGTGGCGATGGATACATTTTTGCTAATTTCTTTTCGCTATAATTTTGTACTCTTGGAGCCGTTGATAACGCCACTTCGGTTAAACCGCTATTGGCATTTGGATTTTGAATGATTAATCTAAATTTTTTGGCTTTGGTTGCATTAAACGAAACTACAACTGGAGCGTAAGGTTCAAAGCCCACATTCAATGCCGGATTTGAACGGCTGATTTCAAACTCAGAAAGCGTGCGATATGCACCGCTAACTTCTTTTACCTGAAGCAATGCAGTGGCATGCATTGGGAACTCGGTGGTTCGAATGCTCAGACTGCGGGCCGTAAAAGGTTTTTTTGCTTCAAAATTGAGTACAAATTCTTTTCCTGTCGGAATAATGATACCCGTTTTTTTGTCGCCATCCGTAATTTTGGTAAGCTCCGAAACTACTGGTAAGGAAGTGATTATCCCGTTTGTATTATTCAAAACCAACTGATTGTATTTTGGTGCAGGATAAGCAATCACTTTTACATCCTGAAACAGTTCATTTGGCTTTTCTAATTTTTGAGAAAGTCGTTTTGGACCTTTCACTTGTATTTCCGAAGCCGTGAGGTAGCGCATGGCTTGTTCTGGTTTTATCCACGGGCCACCGGACTGACTCCAACCCGGCGAATTGAAAATACCAATTTCGATATTCAGTTTGGTGGCTGTTTTGAGGGCTGCATGCAGTACTTTCCACCAATCTTCACTCAATAGTTTTACCTTGCCTTCGGGCACCTCACCCAAATAATCGCCTCCCATATTGCCAATAAATGCTCGGTTGATACCGGCTGCTTTCATGGCCAATAAGTCTTTTATAACGCCCTCTTCAGAAACATTTCCCTGCATCCAATACCAATAAACGGCAGTTTGAATTGAATCGGCTGGTGTTACAAAGCCTTGCTCAAACGAATTGCTCGTGTCAACTTTAACCGTATTTGCAGCTAAAGT
>CAMBSB010000328.1 GCA_945870155.1 Paludibacter jiangxiensis
GGATTAATACAAGCTATGTATACCGAAAGACCTATTGAACTATACTCTCCTACTGAATCGGAAGAATACAGCAATGGTTTTGTTGGCCTGGGAACAATGGTTACTGATAAAACCTATAAAAATGTGGGGATGGGCAGATTGCTTGGAAGTGCCTATTTAGATTACACTATTATTCCTGAGTTAAAATTAAATATCAGGGCATCGGGAAATTCGTCAAACTCAAAACTTCAGGAATTTTATAGTGCGTCGAGCAAATGGGGAAGAGTGACCAATGGTATGGCCAATATTGCGAGTGTGGCTACAGAGTCGTACACGGTATCCAGCACGTTGAATTATACAAAGCGATTTCAGAAAAAACACGATATTTCGGGGCTGCTTGGGGGCGAAATGAATGCTTATCACAACGAGCAATTTGGCATTAAGGCTAAAAATTTTCAGGATGAAACTACCGGTGTTTTCGATATCAGCAAAGGTTCAGTTGTGGACAAACCAACTTCCTCGGCATCGCAAATAAACAGAATGTCGGCTTTTGCCAGGGCATCCTACAGTTACATGTACAAGTATTATTTAACAGCTAATATGCGAGCCGATGCTTCCTCCAATTTTCAGGAAGGTAGTCGTTTGGGTTATTTTCCGTCTGTTTCGGCGGCTTGGCGCGTTAGTAGCGAACGGTTTATAAAATCAATTTCAGCTATAAGTAATCTAAAGTTAAGAATTAGTGCCGGTGCGACAGGCAATGACAGGATTTCTGCTTATGGCTCGTTAGCATCAATGACTCCCAACTATTATTCGGCCAATGGTTCTACAATTATGGGAATGTCACCTTATACTTCCGAAAACAAAAACTTAAAATGGGAAAGCACTTATCAATACAATTTGGGCTTAGATTTGGCTTTATTCAACAATAGAATAAGCCTTGTGGGAGATGTATATTACAAAGACACACGCGATATGCTTTTTAAAGCCAGGGTTCCATCACAAAGTGGATTTACCGACCAATGGCAAAATGTAGGAAGATTAAGTAACAAGGGATTAGAACTTACATTGATTACAAGAAATATAGAATCGAAAAAAATAACATGGACATCTACTGTGAATTTTGATTTGAATAGAAATAAAGTCATTTCGTTGGGCGATGCCGATTTTTTGCCAATAATTATTGGTAACGGTGCACTTACCGACGTTGGTCGTGTAGTGGTGGGACAGGCTATTGGAACAGGATTCGGATATGTTTTTGATGGAAATTACCAATTATCCGATTTTACGTGGAAAGATAAAACAACGAATGCCATTGTCGACCCTTCAACTATTAATTCATCTAATATAACTCAGTATCTAAGTACTTTAAACGCAGATGTTACAACTATTAGTTCTGTTTCGTTAAAGCCCGGCGACCGCAAATACAAAGACATAAGTGGCAAAGATGGAATCCCTGACGGAACAATTGATTCGTACGACAGAACAATTATCAGTAATAGTAATCCTGATTTCAATATTGGTATTGGTAACGAATTCACGTATGAAAACTTCGATTTAAATTTTTTCTTTGAGGGCGTAAAGGGAGGTCAGATAATGAATGCTTTTACAAATATGGTTGAAGCAGGAGCCAAAGGTTCAAACAGTTATAATTTAACTCAAAGCTATTGGTCAAATCGTTGGACACCAGAAAATCCATCGAACACGTATGCCGGATTAATGAATATTACGAATGATTTGGTGTCGTCATATTATGTGGAGGATGCTTCGTACTTACGCCTCAAGAATATAACATTGGGTTACAAGTTTGACAGTAAGTTGCTCAAAGACTTGAAAATTGCATCATTCCGGTTTTATCTTACCGTTGACAATGCCTTTATCTTGACAAAATATTCAGGTATGGACCCCGATATTCGGTCGGCAAGTCCACTGTTATCGGGTTATGACCGTATGTCGTACCCACGTGCCAGAACATATTCGATGGGTTTTAATCTTACATTTTAATAATTGCAACAGAAAATTTAATCAAAATGAAAATAATTAAACAACTAATAGGTATCAGTTTAATACTGCTGTTTTATTCTTGTCAGGATACTGCTTTTTTGAATCAGGCTCCTTATTCGTTCACATCCCCCGAAAACAATTACAAAACAGAGAATGATTTTAAAATGGCTTTAGCTGGCTGTTACGAAGTTCTCAACACCTCTCAAATAACAGGCGGTATTTGGGTACCTGATGGCACTTATGCCCGGGGATTATTTTATGTGCTGCAAGGTTGTTCGGACGAAGTAGTTGCAACAAACTCTGCTATTTCGTGCGATTTTTTAAAAGCAAATTATTTACCTTCAAACGTGAACTTACTTTATTTCTGGCAAAGTTATTTTGTTGGTATTTCGAGGTGTAACTACCTGTTGGATAAAATTGCAACTATAAATCTGACTCCTGCATTAAAAACACAAATTATTGGCGAAACTCGTTTTATGCGTGCGTTTTATTATTATCATTTGACATCCACTTTTGGTGCTGTACCTTTAAATACAAGTTCGACTCCCGACATTAAAGCTCCCCGTGCCAATCTTGAATCGTTGTATGGGTTAATAGTAGACGATTTGAGCTTTGCATATCAGAATTTACCAACAGCTGCTATTTACAAAAGCGGAGCCTCCAAATGGACAGCAGGGGCTTATTTAGGGATGGTTTACAACTACCTGGCAAGTTGTAAACGATACAATGTGGGTGCAGCTTTATTGGCAGAAAATCCTTTGAATAGTTTTGAATGGGTTGATGCTGATTTAGTAAGCTCACAAGCCGTTGTCGTTCTTACAGATGTTGCAAATAACAGCTCTTATGTTTTATTACCAAAAGAAAAATACTCGTATTTATTCAGAGAGAGTACAAAAGCAACACAGTACGAGGAGTGTTTGTTTCTGTCCGAGTGGTCCGACCAATATTCCGACCGATACGCTTCAATTTCAGAGCAACTTACTCCATCGGGCTCAAGTACTTATGGTGGAAGTTATGGCAGAATGCTTCCTACTTATGATTTGTATAAAAGCTACTTCGATGGTGATATTCGCAGAGAACAAAGTATTACAGGTAGATACGAAACTACAAGTGTGAAAGAAACCATTGATAAAGTAGAGTATTGGGTTCCCAAAAATGCAATACCACTCACTTCACAATTGCAATGGTGCACCGGCAAGTTCAGATTAGCTGTTCCCGGAACATATTCAAATCACACCATAAACGATTGTTCGTTGAACTATCCACTAATGAGATTGGCTGATGTTAAACTACAATTAGCTGAAGCACTTTACTTTACAAACAA
>CAMBSB010000329.1 GCA_945870155.1 Paludibacter jiangxiensis
TTTTAAATGAGCGTATTTTGTTAATAATTAATTTTATATGGTCGTTATTTAATCAATTTGTTGTTAAAAACTGTAAACATTACAAAAGTAGATTATGTTTTTGACGTTTTTCGGAAATACAGCCACATTTAACAAACTATAACTAAAAAACAAATAAAGGATAGCATATTAGCTATCCTTTATTATAACTGTATATATAATAGATACTTGAGAGTCAAATGTTATAAAAATTTACACTCAATTTCTCACCACTATGGATTAAGCTCTATATTGCCACCGACTATATCACTCCCAAGCTAAACTCCAGCTTTTTACCCATATCCGGTGAGTCAGCCAATATCAGTCTTGGAGGAAGTTTTGTGCTGGGAAGATCGAGGTATAAAGAACAATATTGATTTAACATCTCAGTTATAAATAAAAAAATAGCTATCAGAATTTTTTCTGATAGCTAAATACTTTTATTGAAAATAAATTTATTGTTATTTTATGATTTAAAACAATGATGCTTTAATGTCAGCAGTATATATTGTTTTTATATTAAAGGTAACAGGAAACTGGCTAACAGTTCCACTAACTTTGTATTTTATTTTTTTATTTTTCAGGATTGCATCTTGAATTTTTGTCAATTCAGCAGCTGTAAAATCAACAATAATATCTTCAAACTTTGTTTCGGTGCCATCAATGTCTCCTTTAGTAATATTTAAATCTGGAAAACTCAAGACAAAACCACTAATTTTTGTGCCAATTGGAACAAAATCTTCAGCTGTAATTCTAACTTCGGTAATGTTAAGAGATTTAATTTTATCCAATTTATCTTTCACTTCAGCATTGTCGGCCAAATTTGCTTCACCTTCTTTACTAAAATTTTTTGATACAGCTGTTATTTTCAGCATCGAAACATTAGTGGAGTTTTCAAGTACCTGAACATTCATATTAGTCTCAAATTGTACATCTTTTACAGGTACTTCAAATAAACTACATGATACAAAAGCAGCACTAAGGCCTACTATAAATAATAATTTTTTAATTGTCTTCATAATGTTTTGTTTTTTTTTGATTGTAAATATTAAATTAATTTTATTTTAATAATAAGTTATTAATTAGTATATTGGAAGTTTTTATTTGTAAACATTACAAATAATAGAATTGTTTTTTAAAATTGTTAGATATACCCCATATTAACAATTTATAACTTAGTAAACTGAGTTAAACTAATTATAAGTGCCGTAAATATATTTTTTCTGTTCTAAAAATAGAGTTTTTAATAAGATTGTAAATAATTTTTATCAAATTGATATATAGACATATAAATCGATATTGTAACAAGGGAGACAATTAAAATAAGACTTACACATAAAAAAATAAGGATTCAACTTGTTAAAAAACAAATTAAATCCTTATACATTTTTAGCATTTTCAAATTATGCCGGACTGATTGCTTCTGAAGGACAAACATCAGCACAAGTGCCACAGTCTGTACACACATCAGCATCGATTACATAGATATCACCTTCGGCAATTGCGTCCACCGGACATTCGCTGATACATGAACCACAAGCAATACAATCTTCTGAAATAACGTAAGCCATTTTTCTAAATTTTTTGTTAGTACTAATTAGTTCTGCAAAAGTATTACTTTTTCTAATTCAAAAAAACACTTTAGCAATTTATTTTTATTAAAACTCGATATTTTATGAATTTAGCCGAAAAAACGAAACTAATCTGCCCCCCAACCCCCTGAAGGGGGAGTATATAGCGCGTTAATAAATATTTTCACGATAAAAAACACTTTATTGCCATTTAAATTGTTTTATTGCCACTAAAAAACAAACAATTTCTGAACATAAAGCCCCTCTTGCTCTCTCTCCAATTGGAGAGTCCCGATAGCTATCGGGAGGGGTGAGGTCTGGGGTTTGGGGATCTTAGGGTTTCAAAAACTTGGTCTTAAAGCCCCTATTACTCCCTCTCTATTTGGAGAGGGCAGGGGTGAGGTCTGGGGGTTTGGGGGTCTGTCTTTCCTCTTATTCTATAATTTTCTTACCCATTGGTAAAATATTTTTTCCGGCTAAATCGTTGATAATAATGCCGGCCATCATATACCATGCAGCTAAAGCACATATAATCAAATCAATAGCAGCGGCTGTTTTCAAAGCCGGAAATCCGAAATGTTCTAAATCCAACAAAATAAAACCCAAAAGCAAAGTGGCAAAAGTAAATGCCATGGCACGGTGTATTCTGAGTGAAGCCACAAACATGATAGCGGTGTACAGTGTCCATCCAATTAAATAAAAACCCAAATCGGTTCCACTAGTTGGATAAATGTCGAAATGATTGAGTAATTTAATGATGCTTAATCCAATCCAGAATGCACCATAAGATACAAAAGCTGAATAACCGAAGTTATTACCCATTTTTTGTTCCTGAAAACCGGCAATTAATTGAGCTAATCCACCAAAGATGATGCCCATGGCCAGGACTGGTCCCCAACCGATTAAACCTAAATTGTGAAACTGAAGAAGAAGTGTAGTCATTCCAAAGCCTGCAAGGCCTACTACAGCGGGATTTCCATTTTTCATTTTTTATATATTTTTTAAATTTCGGGTGCAAAAGTACTCAAAAAATGGAATTTATGCAAGTTTTTTTAGAAAGCGAATAATAAATGGCTAGCATTAGGTTGTTGTAATGTGCTGTAAATTAGTATTATAATAAGAGATTTTCAATTGAAATAAAAAATATTCCGAAAGTTTAATTTGTTATTTGTTGAATATAAATACCAAATTTGTATCTTTGTTCTTATTCGCATACTGAAGCGTATAAATTAAAATACAATAATAATTTATAGTTGGCGTTTAAGTTTATGTTTAATCAACCACTTTACTCCATGTTAAATAAAAGATTTAAATTTCTGTTTACAAGTGTATTATTATTTTCTAGCTTGATGTTAAATGCTCAAACAAGATATGATAGTGACTTTAAATTCATACATTTCGGATTCTCTTTGGGAATGAATGTAATGGATTTTGGGATAGAAGAAAGTAATGCCAATGTAGATGGAAATGTTTATATGGTCGATGTACCTACTTTAAAACCGGGTTTTTCGGTTGGTATAGTTAGCGACATGTTTCTTACACGTTATTTTAGTTTGCGTTTTACCCCAACTTTGCATTTTGGCGAGCGTCAATTGGCCTATTCTTTGGATAAAAAAACCATACTCGATTCATTAATTGTTCCTTCCATACCCATTAGCATGCCTTTTTACCTGAAATACAGCTCTGAGCGGTATGGCGATTTACGTCCATAC
>CAMBSB010000330.1 GCA_945870155.1 Paludibacter jiangxiensis
GATTATATGCTTCAGGATTATGCACCTCAGTCGCAATACAATGTTAACTTGTCGGGTGGTACAGAAAAAGTAAAGTTCTTTGTATCAGCAGGAGCATTGAATCAGGGAGGGTTATTTAAAACTTTTAATACAGATAAAAATAATAACTTTAACTACGACCGTTTCAATTACCGTGCTAATATTGATGTGGATGTTACAAAAACCACACGTATGGCTGTAAATCTTGGCGGAAGGGTTGAAAATCGGAATTTTCCGGCCAATGGTGAGTCGGATATTTTCAGATACCTGCAAGCTTCTACACCTTTTGGTGGTGCGGGTATTGTTGACGACAAATGGATTATTACCAATCCGGCAAATATTCTGGATCCGGGTCGTGATGGTTTGGATAAAGTGTATGGTCGCGGCTATTCCAGTTCATCGAAAAATGTTTTAAATCTTGACCTTGTTGTTTCTCAGGATTTGAATTTTATAACCAAAGGCCTGGATATTAAGTTGAAAGCTTCGTATAACAGTTCATTCGACCATATTAAAAGTCGCGGTGCAAGCATTCCATCGTACATGGCTGTAAAACAGCAAGATGGTTCGTTTCAATTGCAAAAAAATGGTGACCCATCCTTGTTGAGTTTTAGTGAAAGTTCAAAAAGTGCCCGCGACTGGTATTCGGAACTTAGCTTGAATTACAAACGTAAATTCAATGATCATAATATCTCGGCTTTGTTGTTGTATAATCAGGTAAAGCGCTATTATCCAAGTATATATTCAGACATTCCTACAGGTTATGTAGGTTTGGTGGGACGTATAACTTATGATTACAAAACACGTTACTTGCTCGATTTGAATATGGGATATAACGGCTCCGAAAATTTTGCCCCGGGCAAGCGATATGGCTTTTTCCCTTCGGCATCAATGGGTTGGGTTATCAGTAACGAATCGTTTTTCGAAAAGCAAACCATACTCTCGTATTTGAAAATTCGTGGTTCTATTGGGATTGTTGGAAATGATAAAATGGGAAGTTATCGCTTTCTTTATTCGCCTGATACTTATGGTTTATCTACTTCGGGTTATTATTTTGGCACTAACCTAACTAATTCGTATCCATCTGCATACGAAGGAAATCTTGGAAATCCAAATGTGACTTGGGAAAAAGCATTGAAAGAAGATGCAGGAGTTGATATTCATTTTTTCAGAGATAAATTAAAGATTAACTTGGATTTATTTAAAGAACATCGTACCGACATTTTAATTACATCAAATAATACACCGGTCGTAAATGGTAAAACGGCACCTCCTATCAATTTTGGTATTGTTGATAACAAAGGTTACGAAATTTCGGTAAAATGGGAAGATAAACTTTCTAAAAACTTCCGCTATTTTATAAGCCCCAATGTGTCCTATGCCAAAAATACGGTAATAGAAAAAGATGAAGTAAAACCAAATCAGCCTTATTTAAGTCAGACAGGCAAATCGGTAGGGCAGATGTTTGGTTATGAGTTAGTTGGTTTTTACAATGGAACAGCAACCGAAGATGAATACAAATCAAAATATGGTGTTACTACTTTTCCAACACAACTCATTCCCGGTGGATTAAAGTTAGGTGATGCTGTGTATGCCGACCTTGATGGTGATGGAAAAATTACTGCCGATGACCGTCATGCGATAGGTTTTCCTGAATTTCCGGCCTACACATTTGGTTTAAATATTGGTTGTACAGTTTATGGTCTTGATTTTTCGATGTTATGGGGTGGTGGTACTGATGTTTCGCGTAAGCTCGACCGACTTTTCCGACCTGCCATGACAGCTCAACACAACGAAAGTTTACTACAGTGGTCATTCGATAACCGCTGGACACCTGAAACTGCTGCAACAGCAACATTACCCCGTGCTTCATTCTCATCCGAAGGAAACAATACAGTTGACTCACGATTATGGATAGTGGATGCCAGTTACATTCGCCTACGGAATATTGAACTTGGTTATTCTTTTAATCCTAAAGTTCTTAAAAAGCTGAATTTAGGCAGCATGCGCATTTATTTTAATGCTTATAATTTGCTCACATTTACTAATAACTTCCCCGGGGGAGATCCTGAACAGTTAAGGGATGAGCTGGATAATATGCGCTATCCGAATACTAAAGTTATGAATGTAGGATTAAACATTGGACTCTAAAAAATTGAATAATATGAAAAGAATAAAGATATTTTATATATTGATTGCAAGTATGTTGGTAACGGCTTGTGTTGATCCATTTCGTGTGGGCGATAATTTTCTGGACATGCCCGAAGCAACAACCAACCTGAACAAGGACTCCATCTTTACGAAGGCTTCTACTGCCCGTTATTTTTTATGGAATGCCTATAAAGATATGTATTTTGCATTGCAAGTAACATCCGATGGTAGCATTAACAATAAATTTGATGGAGGTATGTTCGAGTCATTATCCGACCACTATCAGAGTGAAATTGGGTATGATGCTGCCGGAACAACATGGTATCCGGGCATATACAATCAGCAAATGGAAAGTGATGGTTCTATGCGTTGTAAATTTCCGTTTACCAAAGCGCGTGTTTGGGAAACAGTACGAAACTGTTGGTTATTTGTCGAAAATATTGACATGACCAAAGATATGGATCAGGCTGAAAAAGACCGATTGAAGGCAGAAGCAAAGATAATTATTGCTTCGCGCTATTTCGATATTTTCCGACATTTTGGTGGTGTGCCTTTGATGAAAGGAGCTGCCGATATGTCGAAAGTGAATAATGGTGAACTGTATCGTGCTACAGTTGACGAAACCGTAAAATTTATGACCGGCTTGCTCGATGAAGCTATAGCAACACCATCGTTGCCCTGGGCATTGCCATCTGCCGATATTGCCAATTGGGAAGGAAGGCTGACAAGAGGTGCGGCTGCCGGATTAAAATGTAAAATTTTACTTTTTGCTGCTAGTCCGCTTTTTAACGACAGCGAGCCTTATTGTACCGAAGAACCTCAAGATGCAGTGCGTAACAAACAGGTTTGGTATGGCGCTTATAAACCTGAACTTTGGGAAGAATGTAAACAAGCTTGCGAGTTTTTCTTTACCGAAAATCAGAATAATGGTAATCCTTATTCACTTGTAACTGCTTCAGGTACTGATAAAACAGCTTACCGTATGGCTTTTCGTTCTGGCTATTTGTTCAGAGGAAGTACCGAACTTTTAATCAGTACACGTTGTAATCAAAACACATCATCGTACACTTCATACAATGCAAAATTCCTTTTTCCTGACCGTACTAAAAAAGGCAC
>CAMBSB010000331.1 GCA_945870155.1 Paludibacter jiangxiensis
ATAGCGACAGGGTTCCACCTCTTCCCATTCCGAACAGAGAAGTTAAGCCTGTCCACGTCGATGGTACTGCCGAAAGGTGGGAGAGTAGATAGCCGCCGTTTTTTAAAAAGCCCCAATTACAGCAATGTAGTTGGGGCTTTTTTTGGATGACAGAGCTCCGACTCGGTCAATATTATTCTACGAATTCTTGTTTTCGACCGAATCGGAATTCGGTCGTCCCAATCCGAAATTCGGTCGTCCTGTCAATCACCACTCCACTGGCACAATCAGCTTTATACTAATATTTCTACCCATGTTAAAAACGCCTGTTTTGCGGCTTACATTATTGACTGCGGCATATTTAAGGCGGCTCAAATGACTTTGATAAGCTACGTCGGCCAAATTATTCCCAATAATATAAAGTGAACATAAAGTCTTCTTTTTAAATAAAATATCGCCTCCAATACTTGCATTGAGCAGTGTGTAGGCAGGTGTTGTTGTTTCGGTCCCATAAGCTGAATATATTTTGTTTTGTGCAAAATAATGTTCTAAGCCAACTGATACAAAACCATTTTTTACGTAGCTACCAACATTATCGAAATCTGCTCGCAAGTTGGACTTTAATTTTGCTCCAGGTGTAAATGGTAAATAGCGGGTTGAGTCCGATTGGTTTTTGAGCTCTGCGTTTACGTACGAGAAACTGTTTTCGAAATGCAACCAATCCCAAGGATGTGGGTGAATATCGATACTTGCTTCTCCACCAATTAGTTGTGCATTGCCCGAATCAAACTTATAGACAGAGACTTCATCGGCAATTGAATCGCCACCCAACACACTACTTAGTTTGCGCGAGAAAATATAGTTGGAAATGTTATTGGCAAATAAATTGACTTTAGCATTTACATGATCGGTATTATATCCCAGCTCATAATCCAGTTGAAAGCTGCTTTCTGCTTTTAGATTTGGGTCGCCAATTTCGTAGCGGATGGTACCTTCGTGTACACCATTTGAGCCTAGCTCGCTAATGTTTGGTGCACGAAAACCACGCGAAAAATTCAATTTGGTATTCCAGTTTTCGCTCAGTTGGTAAGTAGCTCCAATGCTGCCACTTATTCCACCGTAGTTACTTGAAAATGCAGCAAAACGTTCGGTTGAAGTGGGGTCGGTTGATGTTGTTTTTTCTTCATTGGCATTTAAATACAGAGCATCGGCAGTTTCAAATCGTTTATCGTAACGCAGTCCACCACTAACATTCAGTTTTCCCCACGACTTTTTAGCAATTGCAAATGCACCTGCATCAAAAAGTCGGTACTCAGGCACTAAATACTCAACACCTTTATTCATTGAGTTTTGATACATTCCATTTGTTCCGAACGACAATTCGTAGCCGTTTTTTTCGGGCAACATGTAATGAATATCATAATTTACAGTATGAAGTTGGAAATACAATTCGTAATCCTTGGGCATCAGCACATCGACAAACTCTTGCCTACGATTTTGTTGATAACCTATGGTGGCTTTCAAACTTCCTTCGCCAATCAGGATGTTGTTGTTCCACACCGCTTTGTAATGGTTTACTTGCTGAAAAGGCATCAAATTTGTGTACGACAAAAAATCTGATTCAGTAGCAATGGCTTCGCCTGCTGTACCATCACCTAAAATAATTGGTTTTATAAATTGTCCAGTGGCATCGTCGCGGTCGCCTTCCACAATTCCCGGTTTGATATGATAGGTACTCAAGGTAAGATGTGAATATCCCCACCAATTACTAAAGCCAAACAAGCCCGAAGCTGCATTTTCGCGAAATCCTGAATTATAAACATAACCATCTTGTTTGTTTTGATACGCATGTGCTTGCTTATTGCTGTAACGCATATCCCACACAAAGGCTTTTTTATGTCCTGCAAAGTTGAACGAATAAGCCATTAATCCATTGTTAGTTTGATAATTGGCCATTGCGTTCAGCCGCATTTTATCTTGCGAAAGTATGGGAGCCGACACAAAGTTAATAACGCCAGCCATGGCATCCGACCCATACATTAAACTTGCAGGTCCTTTCAGAATTTCCACTCTACTCACTTCGTTTTCGTCTATCTCAATGCCGTGCTCGTCGCCCCACTGCTGTCCTTCCTGACGAATGCCATCGTTTAATACCACTACTCTATTGTAACCAAGTCCGCGAATAATTGGTTTTGAAATACCGCTACCAGTTGTAATTTGTGATATTCCTGGTTGAGAACTGATGGCATCAATCAAGTTGGTGCTTGATTGTTGTTGCAATTCCTGTTGGGTAACAATGCTCATCGAAGTTGGCATTTTAATCAATTGCGAAGCGCCCGATTGTCCAGTTACAACCACTTCGTTAATCTCCACTACCGATTCAGAGAGTACAAAATCTTTCTTTTCTATCGTTTTTAAATCTATATTTTCGGCAATCATTTTGTATCCCAAAGCTATAATTTGAACAAGCATATTTCGTTTTGGAAGATGGTTCAGCGTGTATTTCCCATCGTTATCGGTAACAGCACCCATTTTCAATTCGGAAAAGAATACGGTTACGCCAGTTAATGGTTTTCCATTAATATCGGTAATTTTCCCGCTTAATTTAGCTTGTTGATTTGTGTAATTCTGTGCCCAACTGCTTACAACGAGCATCAAGGCGATAAATAGAACTAATATCTTTTGCATTTCAATATTTCATTTAATTAATTATATGTCAATGATATATAACCACTGACGATTCGAAATTTGCACTCTGATTTTTGGAGTACAAGCAAATCCACCAAGCAATATTTTACTTAGTTTTCGCTTATTTGTAATGAATAAATTAGATTATTACAGTGTAGGAGGAGCACGTAAATGAAAAAGATGCGAAGAAATACTGGCAAGGCAAGCAATAGTTGGCAATGATTTTTCAAGGCGAACAATCATAATTGCTTGTGGAATACCAATTTGTTTTTGGGGAATAAAGGTGCAAAATTCAAAATCGCATATCGGACAATCATTAGAATGAAATGTCGTTAACCCTAGTTCGTGCTCATTAGTACAACATTCAGATGAATGGTCGTGATGAGCCAATAAACTGTGGGCCGGTTTTATAAGCAATGAACTTGTAAACACTGCTAATAATAGCAGTGCAAAGCGCGATTGATAAATATATTTTGCAGTTTTGATCATTGATTGCATTTCTCACAAGTTCCCTTAATTATTACATCGCAATCGACAAATTTATAGCCTTTGGGTAAATCATAAGCAGGTATTTTAATTTGATTCAAACAAACAACTTCATGACAATTTTTACA
>CAMBSB010000332.1 GCA_945870155.1 Paludibacter jiangxiensis
TCCGAAGCTAAAAAACTGGGGCTTAAAATGGGCATGTCGGTTTCCAACGGTTGGAATGCTGGTGGCGACTGGACTACCAACGACGAAATGTCGATGAACTTAATTTTTAAAAAAGATACCTTAACCGGACCTTTGAAAATCTCTGATATTGGTTTCCCTGCTATTCCCAACAATTTCAAAAAAATATACGGAACCTATCCGCTTTATCCCTTAGTGGATAAAAATGGCTTGCCTGAGTATTATCAAAATGTGAGTTTGGTGGCGTTTCCACTTACTGCTAATGGTTTGATTTCCAACTTGGATAAAATAATTCGTTTTGATGTAACAAAAATTAATGGCAAAAAAATGGAACTCGAATTACCTGCGGGTAAATGGGTTTTGTTACGAACTGTTGTTACGCCAATGGGGCAAAAAATGTGGGCAGCCAGCGACAATTCGAAAGGCTATATCATGGATCATTTTTCCGAAAAAGCCACGAATCATCATTTCTCACACTTGTTTAATCGCCTCGAAAGTCGCTTGGGCGATTTGAAAAATACGGCATTGGAGCGTTTTTATTTATGTAGTTTCGAGTCGGAAGCTACCATCGAATGGTCGCCCGCATTGGCTGAATATTTTCAGAAACTAAATGGGTATAGCATTGAACCGTTTATTCCTGCGTTAGCCGGGCAAAAAGTAATCGACGAAGAAACAACACAGCGTTTTCTGCACGATTACCGCTATGCAATTTCCGAAATGTTTGTAAATAATCATTACCGTCAGGCTCGTAGGATGTGCAACGACAAAGGATTGTTGCTGGCATCAGAATCGGGTGGCCCCGGACCGCCATTGCACCGCGTGCCAACGGAAGATTATAAAGCATTGGGAGCTGTGGACGTGATGCGTGGGGAGTTTTGGAACAATATAAATCAGGCCGAATCGACCGATGCACGCGGTGGCGATATCCTTTCGGTAATAAAAAACGTAGCGGGAGCAGCCCATGTGTACGGACTCAAAGTGGTGGAAATGGAAGCTTTTACCGGACGAAAACACTGGCGCGAAAATCCGTTGGAACTTAAAAAATTAGCCGATTATGCATTTTGCAATGGCATGACGCGGGTAGTTTATCACACCGGCACGCTCAGTCCAAAAGAAGCGGGATTGCCTGGTTGGAGCTATGGAGCGGGTACGCATATTTCGCCGAACCTTACGTGGTGGTCGCTCTCAAAACCTATGCACGACTATTTTGCGCGTGTAGGTGGCATGTTGCAACAAGGTAATTTTGTGGCCGATGTGGCGTATTACCGGGGCGAGGAAGTTCCGAATTTTGGCATTGGGTACAAATACACCAAAGAAACACTTGGCGAAGGCTACGATTACGACGATATAAATACGGAAATTCTGCTGCAAACTTCCGAAGTGGTAAATGGCAAAATTAAACTGCCTTGCGGTATGACCTATTCGTTGTTGGTGCTGCCCGATAATGGAAAAATGAGTTTGGAGGTATTGCGTGTAATCGAAAATTTATTGCAAAAAGGAGCAACCATAATCGGCAAAAAGTCAACAACTGTTTATGGTTTAGCCAATTATAAAACTCGAGAAGCTGAAATGAAGCAGCTTGCTGATAAAATTTGGGGAAAATCGTCCGCAAAAAAACAAATCAGAAAGTATGGAAATGGTCAAATTATTTCAGGCTATACCGAAAAAGAAATATTGGTAAAGCAAGGAATTGTCCCTGATTTTATAACAAAAACGGATAATAAGTTATCCAAATTGGCTTATATTCATCGTCGAACTGCCAATGAGGAGATTTACTTCGTTAGCAATACCGATTCGGTGCCCACAACTACACAAATCCAATTTCGGGTTACAGGTATGCAACCACAATTGTGGAATCCCGTAACAACCGAAACGTCTGTTTTATCAGATTATTCAGTTGATAATAAACAAACTACATGTTCTGTTTCGTTAAGTGGGTATGGTTCTGTGTTTGTCATTTTTACGAAAGAATTATCCTCAAAATTAGGTGATTTTTCGTCAAATAAGTCAATTGAAAATACTAATTCTTTAAAATTAAATGGACCTTGGGATGTGCGCTTTAGTTTTGGTTATGGTTTCGACGCTATTCAAAAGTTTGACAGTTTGATAGATTGGCGTAATCATTCAAACAAAGCGCTAAGTAGTTACAGTGGATTAGCAAGTTATAAATTGGCGTTTAATGTGTCAAAAGATTTTTTAGCAGGCAATAAAGATTTCTCCATCAATTTAGGTAAAGTAGGAGAAGTCGCACGCGTGTTTTTAAATGGGGTAGATGTAGGAACTTCAGTTTTTCCTCCACACATTTTAAAATTGAATAATGTATTGCGCGAAGGTGAAAACAATATTGTGATAGAAGTTGCCAATACATGGTTAAACCAATATTTAGCCGATTTAAAACGTAAGCCGGGCGAAAAACTGTTGAATACAAATGTAAGTAAAAGTGATTTTTTGAAAGCAGGCTCCAATCCATTGCCTTCTGGTTTAATAGGACCAGTAAAAATTATGGCTAAAAATAAAATAGCCGTTCAATAAAATCTGATGTAAATAGGATGGATCAGGATTTTTTTTCACATCAAGAGGCAAATCAAATTGCTAGAAAGGTCGCCGCTAACTTTATACAAAGAGACATTGAAGGAAGCGACAAATATGGAAATAATTATGAAGTTGAACTTACGTATGAGGCGCTAATTTACTTGGGTTTGTATGTTGATTGGATTGAAGCTTATTTGAAGTCAGAGAGAATGTTTGATTCGTCTTTTGCAAAGGATTGGATTTATCAACAGTTTCACGATATAGCTTATCCTTGGTTTGAGTCAAAAGCTCAGTTGTCCGAATTTAAGGATGCTTATCTTCAATCAACCGATAAATGGATAAAAGAAACAGTCCGTCGTGAAAGTGGTACGATTGTTTATCATGGTCCTCAAGCTCTTTTGGGTTCGCTCATTGATATGCTTCAGGCATATATGATTCGTTTGTGTCGTGCAGCTGTGTTGACTAACGACAGAAAATATGCCGAAGAAGCTGTGTATCAATATCGATTGTATAAAAAAGAACTCCGGAATCCAGTAAGTGGTTGTTTTCATCAAGGAAAAGGTTGGCTAGAAAACGATAAAATTTCGCCATCACCTTGGTCCAGAGGACAAGGTTGGATATTACATGGTTTAGTTCATTGTTTGCCATTGTTGCAATCATGGCCTGATTTACAAGAAGAAATTAGGGCTAACTTCGAAGAGTTTTTGAAAGATTTGCTGAAATTGCA
>CAMBSB010000333.1 GCA_945870155.1 Paludibacter jiangxiensis
TTACAATGAAGGTTTAAACTTATAATGTGTAAATCGACAATGCAACTCTAATACAAGGAGTTATACCAACAGTACATATAAAATGACCCAAAGTCATTTTTATGTCTACTGTTGTTAATGCCGATTGAAAATTCCGCTTGCGGAAGGTATACAAACAAATAGGACAATAAGACACTGTCGAAATTGGGCTATATTGTTTGTGCAATCGGTGTTAGAAAGACTATTGAAAGACGCCAAATCAAATCTATCAGTCAAAAGATCCGTTGAATTAACCCATAATATGTGTCAAATAACATAGTTGCTCCCGCAATCTAAACATACAAAATCAAACCTTTTGAAAATGGATGATGAGCAGAATGAACTCTATAAAGTTGTCAAAATTTTATAGGGTGTTCCAATGCGGAAAACAGGTGGTACAATCGCCAAACAAGAGCCGTTGTAGAAGGAAATTATCATACCTATGCCATCGAATGGGAGAAAAAATTCAACGAAGGCGACGATAACATCACCTTTTATATCGATGGTGTAAAAAGCACTACCGTTTGGGAACCTCATGTAAATGCTACCATGCAACAATGGCCTTTTAAATTAGACCAATTCATTATTCTCAATTTGGCACTGGGTGGCACCATGGGTGGCACAATCAACGATGCTATTTTCAATAATCCTGTTATTATGAAAGTAGATTACGTACGTGTTTATCAACGAAAATAATATTTTCCTCAATTCCTCAAAATTAATATTACATCAGATTCAATGTGTTTTAAAACTGACACAGTCTGTGGTTGATGATGGTTTTCTATTGATATGTTATCCCGATGGGATAAAGAAGGCATCGCACCATCGCCTCAAAACAACATCTTTTTGAAAGGTTGTCGAAATATTTCATATATTTGTAGCCGTTACAAATTAAATATATCAAAGCCATGTACAATAAGAAAAAATACCTGCTGGTTTTTACTGCCACCATACTGCTTCTAATTTCATATTCATTTGTCAAAACAAATCAAGTTGAGACCTCACCCAGAAATGCTCGGGCATTGTACTTGCAGTATTGTGCTAGCTGTCATGGCGAAAATCTGGACCGGTTTGCTGCTCGTAAATGGGTTTATGGCAATTCGGTTAAAGATGTATCGTCAACTCTGAAGAATGGTCGACCTGCTATTGGCATGCCCGAATTTGGAAAAGCCATGACTGATGACGAAATTCAAGCTTTGGCAGTTTACACCATCGAAAAAGTGGCTCAAGTGCCTGCTGTTGTACCATCAACCTTTGATGTTAAGCACATTATTCATTCGCTCGATTTGACATTTAGACTAGAAGAAGTGGCTAGTGGCAAACTTAAAATTCCGTGGGGAATGGCTTTTCTGCCCAATGGCGATATGTTGGTAACCGAAAAAGCAGGGCAGCTTTATCAAGTTTCGAAAGGTGTGATGACTGCCATTGAAGGTGTTCCGAATGTTGTAGTTCGCGGACAGGGAGGTTTACTGGAAGTGGCTGTACATCCTCAATTTAAAAAAAACAACTTCATTTATTTAGCTTATGCCGAGGGCGAAAACGCCAATGCGCTTAACACATCTATTGGTAGAGGCGAACTGAGAAATGGTAAAATCACCAATTTTAAACGCATTATGCAAGCAATGCCAGCTACAAGTAGTGGAGTACATTTTGGCTGTAGAATTGTGTTTGACAAAAACGGTTATTTATTTTTCTCAATTGGCGAAAGAGGTAAAAAAGAAAATGCGCAGGACTTAACAAACCACTGTGGAAAAATTCATCGCATAAAGGACGACGGAAGTATACCTGCTGATAATCCATTTGTAAACACACCTAATGCCATTAAAAGCATTTGGAGCTATGGTCACCGAAACCCACAAGGACTTTATTACGACAAAAAGACGGATGTAATTTGGGAAAACGAACATGGGCCAAAAGGAGGCGATGAACTCAATATTATCAAAAAGGGAGCGAATTATGGCTGGCCAGTAATAAGTTTTGGTATTAATTACGATGGCACTGTATTAACACCTGATACAGCCAAAGTAGGTATGGAAGCTCCCAAACATTATTGGATACCATCTATTGGACCAAGTTCGCTAACAAAAGTTACAAGTTCTCGCTATCCCGGCTGGGAAGGTGATTTTCTGAGCGGTTCCTTGAGTTTTGAGTATCTGGAGCGTTCAATCATGAAAAACAACAGGGTTATTTCGTCGGAGAAACTGCTGCACAAAATTGGTCGAGTTCGAAATGTGGTTCAAGCACCTGATGGTTATATTTATGTTGCAGTGGAAAATCCGGGTAAGGTTTATAAAATTGTACCTGTTACTAAATAGTGATTTTTGTGGGCAAAAAAAACATTTGCATTTTAATATTACTAATCTCTATCCAGACTCTTTATGCTGCCGAAAAGCAATTGAGAGATAGTGTTCGTGTGGATACAACTGCTTTAAAAAACATTGAGTTGGATGACATTTTAGTGACCAGCTATAGATATAACAACAATGTTAGGCAAGTTGCTGCACCTGTTCAAATTATAGCTTCAAAAAGTATTGAAAACAACGATATTGGAAATGTATCGGCAATGCTTAATACCTTGTCAGGCATAAATATGCAGTCGGGCACATTCCAAACCACAAAGCTAACAATCAGAGGTATAGGTTCCCGAAGTCCATACAGTACAAATCGAACTCGTGCTTATTTGGATGGTATTCCGCTTACTACTGGTGACGGAACTACTGTGATTGATGACGTAGAACTGACTTTTATTGACAAAATTGAAGTTACCAAAGGGCCACATTCAGCTTGGTATGGTTCGGGCATGGGAGGTTCTATTCGTTTTGTGAGCAAGCAAAATTCCGAAAATAAATTTCAAGCTTCATCCCAATATAGCATCGGTAGTTTTGGGTTGGATAAGTTTAGTGTACATTCGCAAATTCCACAATCTAAGGGCTTTCTGAATCTCGGATTTGCTCGCATTTCGGGAGATGGTTATCGTCAGAACAGCAATTTTTACCGCAATTCGGTGATGCTATCAGGTGAATTTACCCAAAAAAGCAAGCTCAATTACATCCTGGTTTACAGCGATGTAGATGCAAAAACTCCTAGTTCTATAAACGAAGAAACATTTGTAAATAACCCCGAAAATGCTGCCACAAATTGGTTGGACGTAAAAGGTTATAAAAAATACAAGCGCCTACTTGGTGGCTTGAGTGCTGAAACTCCCATAAGTAAATCTTTGAAAAATAAATTGACAGTTTCAAGCAG
>CAMBSB010000334.1 GCA_945870155.1 Paludibacter jiangxiensis
TGGAACAAATGAAACTCGGTGATTGGCGAATAATTATTGCCATTGGCGAAATAGTATCAGCCTTGCTATTCTTAATTCCAAAAACCAATAAAATTGGAACATTATTATTAAGTTCGTATATGGGAGGTGCTATAATTATTCACATGACTGGTGCTACAAGCATAATAATGCCTGTTGTGGTGTTAATTCTGGTTTGGGTGGTTGCATCTCTTCGCAATCCCGAACTTCTTAAACTGAAATAAAATGACTATCGAAGATGAAATAAAAGGTCGTTTTCGGAACGAATATCACAAAGGATTGATAAATTTAAACTATACCAATAAACAGTTGGGTTATGAATTTTTACAAGCTTTGAAAAAACACGAAATTACTGAGCAACAATATAATGTGCTTCGTATACTTCGTGGATTTCGTTCGCAAGCACCACTTACCATTGGTTTTATTAAGGAGCGAATGCTTGATAAGGATTCGGATGTTAGTAGAATTGTGGATCGTTTATTTCAGAATAAAATGCTTACGCGCTGCGAAAATGAGCAAGATCGTCGTCAAAAATCGGTAGATATTACAGAAAAAGGGCTTGAGTTATTGACTAGTATGTTGGAGTGTGAGAAAAAAGTGGATACCATGTTGAGTAATCTCACTTTAGAAGAAGTGACTCAACTTAATTGTTTGTTAGATAAAATTAGAAACAAATAAAACTTATTCTTTCATTACAAATTTCGTTTTAAAGCAAAAAAAACAGCAATTTTTAGTAATTGCTGTTTTTTTGCTAAATGTGACTATTTTTGAGGACATTAAATTGGTTGCAAAATTTAAAAGTTAAGCATTACACCTAATGAAACAGCCCTTACATTCGGCCCTTTTTCATTTTGAAATATACTAAATGGTGAATATTTTGCATAAACACTCCAATCGTCATAACCTATTTGACCAATATAATCGAGTGTTATTGGAGCAATATTTAATCCTTTGCTTTCCACCATATTAACTTCGCCTCCGTTGGGTTCAGTATATTTTACTCTGTATGTGGCAGCAGCATTTACACCACCTATCACACCTGCATTGATAAATAATTTGTGATTTTTACCAAAAGTGGGTTGCCACTCTAACAACAATGGTACTGCTATTTGAAAAACCCGTAGTCGGCTATATTTGTAATTTATTCCGGCTGGAGCTGGTGCAATTATTGTAATGTCATCGTTTTCAATTAGATGCGCATTTTTTTCTAAAAAGTAATTTTTCCAGTTAAAACCAAAACCGGATGTTAAACCAATATTATTTTTATATAAAGGCAGCGTTTTTTCAATCAAGTTGAAAAAGAATTCATTGGATGATTCAGATTTTAGCGATAAACCATCAATATCATTTAGTTTATATTTTGCATCAGTTATATTTGCAAAACCCCAGCCAATTCCGGCCCAATGTCCTTCCATTTTGTATTTTTTATGACGGGTTAGTTTGTCCAAAAAAGGCAATTGAATACCAAACTCTTCAATAACTGTCCATTTTTCATAAGTTTTTGTGTCGCTATAAATACCTTCAAACAATTGTTTATAGGGTGTGGAGTCATTGTAGAAAACTTTCACTTTTACTTGATCTAAGCTGTCCTGAACCAGAATTATTTTATTTTTATACCGTATTGTAGTATCATTTTGAACCATTTCGGCAGCATTTAAATGTAGCATTCCAATCAGGAATCCGATTAAAAAAGGAATTAACTTTTTCATTGTGTTTTAATTATTTAGTAGTTTAAATTTATTTTTTCTTTATGATTAATTTTAGTGCTTCTTCCGAATCGTTTTTTGATTCTATGTAAATTAAGGTGTTTTTCAATTCAGGTTTTAACGATTCATTGAAAAGTATTAACCTGAACGCATCTCCTTTGCGGGGCAATTGTAAATATATTGTGGTTGGAATTCCGTTAGACACTACATGTTTTACTTTTTTTGCGCCAATTTCATCTTTCGACAAGCATTTTCGAATAAAATCGGCTGCCGGAGGATTATTTTTTATGGTTATGCTTTTAAAGAGGGTAAAATCATAATCTTCAAGCATTTCACTCGAAAGTTCAACCATGATAACACCTTTCTTTTCACCATATTGATCGAAAACTTTTTTAATTTCCAAATCATCTTGAGCTTGTAAATTGGGTATAATAAAATTTCCAATGACCAGCATCAAAGCCAAATACTTTTTAATTGAGTTCATATATCTTGTTTTTTTATTTACTTATTTTATTTCAGAAAAAACTTCTAACTGTTGTTCTATTATATTATTGTTATTCAGGTTTTTAATACTTTCTTCCATTTCGTTTTTAGAATTTGTCAAGTCGCTTAACGATGCCAAAGCATGGGTTTTAATTACTTTTATATCTGATATTTTTTCGCCATTTATATAGGCATAATTTTGCTTATTATTACTTGTGAATACCTGAAAACTAAATGCACCGATAAAAAGAATGGCAATAACGGCTGTCCAACGCAAATACCCGGGAATTTGGAAACTTTTTATGTTTTTTCGCTCATTAAAATAACCGAAAATAGTTTGCTCCGATTTATATTTAGCTGGTAAATTTACTTGTGAAAGAAAGCCATGTAAGCGTTTTTCTTCTTCAACTGTTGTGCAACCTTCGTAGTATTTTTCAATCAGTTTGTCAGCTTGTTCGTAAGTTAATTTATATCTGAATTTTAGTCTCATAATGTTGTTAATTTAATGTATTCATCTCTCACTTTTTTTCTGGCTCTCGACAAATTTACTCTTACTGCATCTACTTTTGTACCAGTAATTTCGGCAATTTCTTCAACTTCATATTCTTCAATATCCTTCATTTTTATGATGGCTTGTTGCAAAGTAGGTAAGCTTTTAATTATTTTTTGTAATAAGTCCTGCGTGTTTTTTCTTTCTAATAAAATATAAGGATTTTCAGTTGTTTCTTGCACAAAGTGAGTTTCGTTTAACGATTCGGTTCTTTTCAAAACTTTGATTCTGTCCAGACAATGATTTTTGGTAACAGTAGTTGCAAAAGCAGCCAAATTATCATATTTTTCAAGTGTGTCACATGTGTGCCAAAGTTTGAGAAGAACTTCCTGCACGGCATCTTCTGCTTCATCTTCTTCCACGAGCATTTTTTTTGCTATGTGGTAAAGTTTATCGCGTATTGGCAATATCTCAGCCTTAAATCGTTTCTGACTCATTTATAACAATGACGATTTGGAACGGGAAAACATAACATGAGGAAT
>CAMBSB010000335.1 GCA_945870155.1 Paludibacter jiangxiensis
AAAAGTCAGCTCCATTGGTTGTATATGCAGCTTTATTAACTTCAAAATGCGAATAAAGCGGCGTATTACTTATCATAATGGTAAGACTGGGGTCTGTAGCTGTTCTTGTGGCATTAACATCCATCGTCAATGTAGTGCCATTTATAGATACCACTCTAGCGCCAATAGGGATTCCTATTCCAAATACATAATGACCAACTTTAATTGCTGAATTTGCTGCTGCTAAAGTAATATCCGGAGAATCGAGCTGAATACCTTCGGTTATTGTTGCAACAGTTGCAGCAGGGTTAATTGAAGTTGGGGTTAAGAGCGTATAAGTGCCATCATATTTTACAACTGCAATTTTTCTGGGAACAGTAACTGCAGATGTTTCAAGACCTTTTACCCGTTGTCCTAAACCTGCCAAAGTTAGATATTGACCATCTCCCGACAGTGTTGTAATACCGCAATCATTAGAGTTTGTAATGTAAAAATCTAGTGCTGCTCCTGTCAAATAAATACTTTGTACGAATACTCCATCGGGAGTATATTCATCTAAATTAGGAGAACCTCCGGTTGAATACTGTGAATAAATTCGGGTTACAACTATGTTTCCCGGAGTAAAGGGGACTGCTGCCGAAAGGGTTTCAAACCCAAGAACTACGATTAAAAGTAATAGTTTTGTTTTCATTTTTTCATTTGATTTATTTGATTTATAGATAGAAAATTGTTTTATATAATTAAGACGGTAAACATCTCCTTGACGCACGCATCTATTTAAATTTTAATCATTCGATTAAATCATAGAATTGTTCGTGTTGATAATTATTCATTCATTGAGATTCCGTAAAAATCAACTCAATATTATTTGCAGGCTTTTCGGAAATAATTCTGAATCTCAATCTGGTCAATCGCTTACCCCATGAAACCTCAACGGTTTTATCGTTGGTGTCGAACTCTTCAATTATAGGTTGTAAGGCTTTAAAATCGTATGAAATGTCAATAGAGATAGAGTCGGTTCTCAATTTTACAATGCCGGGCTTAAGCACTGAAGCCTTACAGCTCGTAAGAAAATTAAGATAATTATCACCTATAACTTCCGATAATTTATATTTATCCTGAATTACCATCGACTTGCCACGATTTAAATTGTAGGTTCTGTTCCAAAAATCGACCTTTGCATCAGCAGGATATGCCTTGGCAATATCAAGTGAAAACCGGAGCAGTTTTTCGTTGGAGTAAAATTTTACATTTTTAGCTGCATATTCTTTGCCTACGTGCTGTTCCACGCCATTGATTGTTGGCACATTGTGGTAATTGGAACGTGTTGGCCAGTACGTATAGCGTTTATCTCCAAACGAATATTTTGTATAATACAATTTCCCTGCATCAATCAACACAGGTTGGTTGTTGTAGTATATGATACAAGTACCTATATCGTTATGATTATGACTTTCTTCGTTATGACCACCTTTGGCAACAATATAGAAACCATTGGATGTTTTATCACTATCGCGACCACCTGCAATTTGATTCTCGGGAAACCAAAAACTTTTTTGCAAAGGTTCCCATGCAGGATAATCGTTTATTTTTTTATTGCCAATATAACTATATCTTTTTGCAAGAAACGAAGCAAATCCCATCATTTTTTTATCGCCACTTACTTCGCCCCATTTAAAAATTAATTCAGGACTAAACTTGTTATTCACATGTGAATCAGCAAAAGTTACATAATGATCGTTTCCTATATAAGCATTATAAATATATTTCCCAAGATTCTTAACAATATCATTATCAAATACATTGATTTTTCCATCACTCGACTGGTATAATAAGTCGAGAGCGGCAAAAACTTTGGCACCCGCGACCCCCCAATAACTCGGCCCTTCATCGCACCAACCATCTGCTTTTACAAAATTTATATATTTATCTATCGATTGCATGGCTTTGTATGCAGCTTTAGCACGTAAATCGGCATCTTCTTCCATTAGTAAAACAGCAGAAAGCACGTTGCTGTTAATCCAGGGATTCCAGTTATTTACAAATTTATCGTCAAATCCAAACCACTTAAAATCGTTTCTTGTGTAATACGGCTCAAATACTCTGCGATTCATTTCAACTCGTATTCTGTTTGCAATCATTGGATTGATTGAGTCAAATTTAGGTTTAAACAAATAGTATATACGCGATAATTTAAGTGCCTTTTCAGATACAAACAAGTCTATCACAGGTTCGGTTACATCGGGTAAAGAACCCGGTTGTTTTTGCCTATCAACATGAGCAGAGATACCCCAAAATGTTTCTTCACAAATTGACCAAACACCATCAATAATTTTGTAAATAAATCTACCTTTGCCTTCCACAAGTTCAGCTTCAACCATTGAGTACAACGCGTCACGCCTTTCACTATCAATTTTTTGCATTGAGTCTCTGTTGCCAATAGATTCGAATGCCAAATAAGAAGATGCTGTTTGGGCAGGCCAATTGTAATTGAATGACTTCTCGGCATTTTGTATGATTTTAGTTTGTTGTTTGACAGTGTATTTCTTTTTATAATCTTCCGAAGGATATAACGATTCCTGATACCATTTTTCGGGTGACAGTAGTGTCTCTTTCAATATATTTTCTGAATAGTCTGACGAAATTATATTCCGTTGGACCTGACCAATAGAAAAGAATAAATTGAAAATGCAAAATACTAATGCAAATACATTTCTCATTTGATTTATTTTAAGTTTATTTTTGGCCAAAATATTTTTGGGTGATTTTTTTGGCAAATTCATTATTATTCTCTGATTTAGCTTTCTCCAACATATCCATAAACAGATAGAATTTAAGCCAGTAACCCTGACTATACTTCTGACGAGTTGATTTTGGATGTTGAAGGAATGCATACCAGTTTGTGTTGATTCCTTCTTTTTGAGCTAAACTGACAAATTCCTGTGCACTCTTCCATGTATCGGAAGCCATTTTTATTTTAATCTTTTTAAAATCGGAATATTTGCTTTTCCTTATTTCAATTATTTTTGCTTTGTCATCGATGCCCAATTCTTTGATTGAAAAGGTAAAATCATCAATTTTATCGCCGTTGAGATCAAAAGCTATATGATCAAAGAATCCATTATTGTCGGTATCTTTATAGCTTAACAGCGCAAATGATTCAGGATCTGCCGGACTTCGTTTTGGCCCATAGCCATCGTACAAATTACCCATGCCCTGATAATACCATGCATTTTGATCAATACGCCAATA
>CAMBSB010000336.1 GCA_945870155.1 Paludibacter jiangxiensis
TCGGTAATAGTTGCCAATGACGAACCACTGGCTTTTACCCAAAGTTTTTCTGCATTTTTGTACGAAGTGTTACCACCACCGGCAATTACAAAACGGCTATCACGACCGTAGAATTGCGATATTTCGATTAATTGTTGTATTTCTTTCATTTTGTTTGAACCACAATAGGCACATAGGACTCAAAATAACTTGAACTCTATTTAATTATGAATTGTGAATTATGCATTATTAATTAATTCGTCTCCCAGTTTAATAAACTCAGCCCTTTTACTTCTATCTGCTTGTCCGTTAGCATCTACATAACCACGTAAGCCTTGTGCAACCAAATGCTGATGTGCCGCTACCACGCAAACACCTTCGTAGTTGATTTGCAACAAACGATCGGTAAGTGCTGTGCTATTACGGGCAAAAAGCTCTATTGGCTCCATGGCAGGCGTATTGTGCTCGCTACCAAAGGTTACCACAAAGCCTTGGTCGTGTAAATAGCTGGCATATTTTTCCAACAATTCTACACCATTGCGGGTAGTAATAAATTCTACCGAATGAAAACCACGCTCAGTCAATTGCTTAGCAACTCGCTCCAAATCACCTTCAAAGTCAGTGTAACCGCCTTTGGCATCGTCGGCCAGAAAAGGATAAGTTGGTATGCCACCACCCGCCACGATTATATCGCAAACGGTTTGCATGGGTAAAAACGCTTTTGGGTCTTCAGGTACAAATGCGCCTCCACCTGCTTTAAGCAAATTGCCGCGAATTTCGTTTTCTACGCCTGCAAAATCATAAATATTTGATTTCAATTCTTTTCCGGCAAATAATTTCAAAAACAAATCTTTAATTTTTGATTCGCTTCCACAGGCTTCGTACACTTTAAGTCGTAAAGCTTTTGCCAAGTGGCGTTCGCGGATGGAGCCTTTGGTGAGTTCGTTTTTAATCCACTCGAAATCCAACGTAAAACCGGCATTATTGGCAATCAAAATCTCATTTACCTTGCCACACATAGCTTCCACCTGTGCATTGGCTTCGGCACTAACGTCCGCCAATTGTGTTGCAAAAGGTTCAGCTAATTGGAACGGATACGAAAGTCCTTTGCCACTAAGGTATGTCCGACCGGGGTTTCCAGGATCGTTCACACGCAAACCTGCTTTTTGATCGGCCTCGTTCAGACTGATAAACTCTATGTTGAACAACGGATACAAGCCGCGTTCTTTACAACCATCTGCCCATGCTTCGTAGCCGGCAGTAGTATAAAAATCGTTGATACCAACCACTTTTACGCCTTCGGCAACAGCCATATCGAGCGCCTGATTCAATTCAGTGAATGCACTGAAAGAATACGGAGTGTGGAGGTGAGCGTTTACTTTTTTCATATATCGTTATAATTTACGTCCACAAATAATCTTCATTATATTCAACTCCATTTTCTTTTAAAAATTGAATGTATTCTTCCTGAAAAGTTTGTGTTTTATGATGTTCCTTTTGATTTTCAATGTATTTCTGCACAATGCCTACTTTGGATTGACTTACAGAATATCCTGCATATCCACCTTGCCAGGCAAATTCACGATAATGTGGTCCCAATGTTTTAATCCATCTGCTGCTATTGGTTTTTATCTCTTCCAATAAATTCGCCAATGAAATATTTTTAGACATTATACATAAAACATGAATATGATTCTCCGTTCCATTTATTGCTACTGGAATTGATTTAGACAATTTCACAAGTCCGCCAATATAAGCGTACAATTCTTTTTCATTTTCCGGCTTAATCAAACTTTCATTGTGTTTGACATGAAAAATGGCGTGAACATACAATTTAGATAGCGAAAGTGACATAACTTCAAAAATTAGCTTAATGGCATTATTTCAAATCTTCGGGCTGAAAGCCCTTTATAACCTAGCCCAATGGTAAAGCCATGAAATGGCGACGCCTTGGGTTAAATATCATACAAACATATTTGATGGGCTGTAAGCCCAATATAAAATTTTGAATGATTCGTTTTTTAATCAATGTCCTTTATATATTTCCCTTGCAGGGCGCAGTTTGGATTATTTCATCATTTACCCCAAGGCGTCGCCCCGCTGGGGCTTTGCCATTGGGCTAAGATATTTTGGGCTTGCAGCCCGTAGCTAATTTGAATCACAAAGGCACCAATACTTTAACGGAATCAGTGCCTTAGTGATTAAATATTATACTCCTAATTTAGATCTACGTACAAACTCGGCATCCGTAAAGTTCTGACCAGGAACATAGCCTGCCAGTGGTTGAATGCGTTCGTTAATCATGTCGAGGAACCAGCTAACTTGTGGGAAGAATGAATCTTCCAGTTCGAAGGCCGGAGTAATCCAGTTGCGTGAACCAAGTACACAAACCGGAGCATCAAGGTAATTGAAGCAAAGGGTGCTGATGTTCGTTGCAAAGTCGTTGAGGAACGAACCACGTGCGCAGGCATCGCCAGCCACAATGATTTTACCTGTTTTCTTTACCGAAGCAACCACTTGTTCGTAGTTGAATGGCACTAACGAGCGAGCATCGATAACTTCTGCACTCAAGCCGTATTTTTCTTCCAATTCTTTAGCAGCAGCCAAAGCTGGATATAATGTATGACCAACGGTCAGGAATGTAATGTCTTTACCTTCTTTTTTCACGTCTGGCTCACCAAATGGTATTTCGTAGTAACCTTCAGGTACTCCACCTTTGTGGAATTGTTCTCCAATTTCGTAAATACGTTGGCTTTCGAAATATACCACAGGGTCAGTTCCTTGTAAAGCAGAGTTCATCAACCCTTTTGCATCATAAGGAGTTACTGGGAAACAAACTTTCAATCCAGGAATTTGAGTCACCAACGATGTCCAATCTTGCGAGTGTTGTGCTCCGTATTTTGAACCTACCGATACACGAAGCGTGATTGGCATTTTCAAAACATTACCGCTCATCGATTGCCATTTAGGCATTTGGTTGAAAACCTCATCGCCACAACGACCCAAGAAATCGCAATACATAATTTCGGGAACCACACGGCCACCACACATAGCATAACCAATGGCAGTACCCACGATAGACGCTTCGGCAATAGGCGAGTTGAACAAACGGTGGTAAGGAAGTGCTTCGGTCATACCGCCATAAACGGCAAATGCACCACCCCAATCGCGGTTTTCTTCGCCATAAGCTACCAACGAAGCATCTTTATAGAAACGATCCATCAT
>CAMBSB010000337.1 GCA_945870155.1 Paludibacter jiangxiensis
TACTCTAAAAAAAATTATTGTTTGAATGGAGGCGCCAATTCCTGACGAGGAGTACCTCCACCGCCAATGGATGTTGCCGAGTTATTTGTTACAATATTCAACGCTTTGTAAATCTTCACAATATCGCGGCCCCACTGTGTAGAAGTTGCCTGACTCATACTAACTACAAAGTCGAATCCCCAGTTTTTCTTAAATTCATCTCTGAATCTGCCGTTTGGTCCCCATTCGGTTTCAATAGCAAACACATCCCAGCCAGTATCGTCCACCACATAACCACCATAATCCTGCAATGCCTGAGCTATCATTTTAGCCGGTTGAGTTTCGAGACCTAATGATTCGATTGTTACTTTTTCCGGAATTGCCATTAGTGCACCCATACGGCAATCGGGAACTGTCGGAGTTGTCCGATCTTTGCCATAATCGGTAGGTGCAGCAGCATCGGCAGCTAATGCCGGCCAGCGAAAACCTTTATTTACGGCATCGTAATACAAGTTTTTTTTGCCGCAAATATTCATTTTAATGGCATGACGAATGGGACCCGAAGTAGGTGAAAGTTCATGATTACGGATTGAACCTCCCAAAACCGAAAGTCGCGAACCTCCATGAGAGCCATAATATCCCTGCCCGTATAAATCCTGATTATCGGCATACACATAACCAGTTGTAGCATCGCCACCTTGAGTGCAATGTGCAAAAGGTTGCGATTGCCAAATCGTTTTTTTATCTTTAAGCAACACCGCAATTCCGGCATTTGGTTTCCCTCCATCCCACGTAGTTGGACTTACTACAAAACTTTGTGGAATGGGCATATTAGCCTGTAAATTAAGTGGTTGGTTTGGCGTACAGCGATCGCCTTCGCCCCAACGAACGCTACACCAATATATTTTCATATCGGGAGCATCTGGCGTAAGCACAATATAATCTTCATCGAGTGTAAGCATCCCTTTGGTTGGCATTTCCAAATTTGCCGGAGTGTAAGTGGCATTGCTGCCAATAGGCATGTTCCAAATTGAATTTTGAGCAAATGGCCATAAATACGGGTCACGGGCTTCGGTTTTATACTGATTTTTTATCAGGATATTTTTCTGACCCTTTACGCCTGTACCATCCATTGCCGTAGCACGCACAGTTACAGAACCATCACCACCGGCAGTGAGTAACCCATCAGTGCTAATTGTAGCGGCTCCCTGTGTGTTATTAACAGCCCAAAGAACGGTGCGAATTTCGGCATCTGCAGGTACAACCTGAGCTGCCATTTGTAACGTGCCACCTTTGGTTACAATAGAATCGGCTGCGCTCTTTACTGTAATAGAAGTAACTAATTTAGCTTCGGTACCACAGGCAGTTAAACCGGTTATCATCAAGGATATGATGGGTATTATGAATCGCATATTGTGTTTATTTAATAATATTTTTTATTCTTGCTTTCATGTCAAATACATCATCCAAATTCAGATTTACAGGCGAAGTTCCTGTCATTATCAACTCGCCCGTGAGTGCTTTTGCAACTGAACGTATTGTTGAATCGTCGCACGAATAGGCATTGATAATGGTGCTTACCCTTTCAAAATACTCGTTGGTGTGATAGGGCGAACCCAGCGAAACAAAAATCACTTTTGATTTGTCGGTTGAATTGATACACCACACCGTTTGTGCCTGATTGTCCCAAAACTGAAGTGGACCCGGCGGATAATGAAAATACCGGTTGGCCACAAAAATTACTTTGTCGTATTTATCAGTTAATTCATCCGACCAAAACGATCGTTCATACAATATATCACTCTGAAAATCAACATTAAATCCTTTTGCAATCAGTTCTTTTTGCAATTTTATAATTTGCTGGGTAGGATAATTACCACGTACACACGAAGCTGCCATACCTACCATTAAAATTTTATCCTTTTTAGCAGGATTTAATGGTAATATTTTCTTTGTATCTCGAACAAGCGTAATCGCATTATCAGCAATATCCTGAGCGACTTTATCAAATTTTGAAATTTCGTTAACAGTGATTGGTTTTATCAATTCACGGTCTTTTTTCAACAATCCAAAACGTTCTTTCATTGCCCACACACGCTGTACAGCATCGTTGAGTCTGCTTATGGGAATTTCGCCACGTTTGATACGCACTTCCACCGAATCCATAAATTCATACGAAGGCCACAACATCATATCCACACCTGCTTCGAAACTTTTAATTTCACTCTCTAAATTTGATTTGTAATAACCCCTAAAACCAGCCATTACCAATGCATCGGAAACAATTACGCCTTTAAAACCAAGTTTACCCTTTAATAAATCAGTTAATAATTCTTTGGACAAGGTTGCAGGCGGATAAAATCCGTTGATTTTTGTTTTCTGATACACAGGTAACGAAATATGTCCGGGCATTATGCATGCAACTCCATTCTGAATCAATTCTCTATATACTTTACCATAAGTTTTATCCCAATCGGCTTTAGACAATGAATTACAACTGGTAAGCAAATGTTGATCGCGATAATCAACTCCATCGCCAGGGAAATGCTTGATAGTAGCTGCCACGCCATTTAATTGAAGACCATTGATTTGTTGTTTCAACAAGCGTATGGCTTTGTCGGGATTATCGGAAATGGAACGGGTATTGGCAATGGGATTAAACGGATTCAGATTCAAATCGCAAACAGGATGCAATACCCAATTTACACCTACCGAACGCGATTCTATGGCAACACCTTCGCCATATTGATACGCCATTTTCTCGTTGTTGGTTGCACCAATCGACATTTCGCGCGGAAAAGCAGTCATGCCCGGCAAACCAAGTCCTGTTTCGTAATCTTCCTGCATAATGAGCGGAAGCCGACTTGCCTGCTGATATTCTACAACCGCTTTTCGCAAATGGTCAGTTTTATCTTCGCTTTTTACGCCATCAAAAAGTTTATAACCCATGAAAAATGCACCCACAGGATAGTTTTTGAAAAATCCTTCGAGTGTACCATTTCCAAGTTTCAGCTCTGCTTTCCGGTCGGGAAGCATCACCATGGTTTGTCCAATTTTTTCACGAATGGAAAGGGATTTCCACGTGGTATCTTTGGCAATAAACCGGGCATTTTTCTTTGATTCCAATTCAGCCGATTTTAGCGAATTGGAAAACAGGAAAAGAAAACCAATTAAAACGGGTAATAT
>CAMBSB010000338.1 GCA_945870155.1 Paludibacter jiangxiensis
AACTGACTTGCAAATGGGCTTAATAAACCACCATTCAATTTTCCGTTCGTAATAAATTGTGCAGCACTGAATGTTAATGAATATCCGGTAGAAGTGTTTTTTGCATTTTTCAGATTTGAGAATGTGGTCAAAGGCATGGTAGTGCTTCCTGCTGCGTTTGAAATATTATTCCAATAATTTCCATTCAAATCAGGATTGGTAGTTTCATCGCCATTGGTTCCATCTTTTGGTCCAAAATCGAAATAAAAATTCTGTGTATTCCCCGAAATAGTAAAGGGAACATTAAATGTACTTGTTTCAATTTTCCCATTTTGATCCTTCAGTTTCATCCAGAAGCCACTTGAAGTCTGAATTTCAGCAATAGTTTTCCCAAAATATGCGGTAGGTGTGAGCGACATGGTCCAATTCATTACTCCTGCATACGTAAGTTTTGAGATAGCAGAAGAATTAGAATAATCTGGATCGGGGTTTGATGGCGACCAGACATACATGTATACATCCTGCCCTGCTTTAAACCCTGAGTTTGACAAATCGAAAGTCCATGTTACAAGTGCGTCGAGTGCATAAGTTCCCGATGGATTACCTAAAACAATGGAAGGTGCTGCAGTTGCAACCGGCGTGCTAAATGTAACATGTAATGATCCTGTGAGGTCAGAGTTAGCAGGATTTTGGATATTAAACCAAAACTGACTGGTGTTTTGGGCAATCTCAGCAGCAGTTTTATTAAAGAAAATGGTAGGAATAAATGTTAACGACCATATTTTATTTCCCTCATTTTTTAGTACCACCGATGAACCTGTAGGATAATAACTTGCTGGACTCCAGAAATATATAACCAGATTTTCGGAACCTGTTAGTGTGCTTGTCGAAAAGTCGAATGTAAATTTAGCTGGTTGCTCCAGAATAATTAATGGGTTTGTGTCGATTGTTTTTGTGAAAGTGGTAGTGATCACCGGATTTGTAATAGTAGCAGCTTGAATACTTAACGACAAAATTGATACTAAAAATGCTAAAAAATAGTTTTGTAATCTTTTCATATGGTTATAATCTTATTTTTAACAGCTCATAACCTCTTCACGATAGATCTGACAAATGACGAGGGAAAAAGACATGTTCATTAAATTAATTTTTATTGTTTTATAAATTTAGTTTTAAAATAATTCCCGTTATCCAAAGATACTTGTAGTAAATAAATTCCGCTGCTTAATTGTTCAACATTTAAATGATTTTGATTGTTTTGATTAGTTTTAATAAGAACTGTTTTTCCCATCAGGTCTTTAATAATAACCCGCAATATTTTATTTTCAGAAATACCATTGTTATTAATTCGAATCTGAAGTTTATCAGTAGTCGGACTTGGAAATACATCCATTTTATTTTCTGAAATTTCTAACTCATTAACATAAGTATGAATGTCTTTGTAAACTCGCACCCAGTCAATTTCAGTTGTTATTGGAAATTTAGCATCGTCTGGCGTACCACCCCAGGCACCTCCCACAGCATGATTTAAAATCAGCCAAAAGGGTTGGTCGAAAGGCCATTCGGCAGCAGTGGTACCCAATTGTTGTTTTGTTACCTGAAAATATTTATTTCCATCTACGCTAAAATGCATTTTTTCAGTACTCCATTCTACGGTATAAATATGAAAGTCTGTATCGTAATTGTTAATCAAATAAGTGCCTGTTTTTTGTGTCCCAATTGTGTGGTTGTACGCTTGGGTGTGAATAGCAGCACCGAGATTATCAAAATCCTGTCCGTGTTCCATAATATCAATTTCACCGCATCGGGGCCAACCTATCCCTGATTGAAACAGATTCTTGCCCAACATCCAAAATGCCGGCCACGAACCTTTGGCCCTTGGGAGTTTCATACTTGCTTCAAACTTTCCGTATTTAAAATGCTTTTTTCCAAGTGTTTCCACTTTACCCGATGTATAATTTCGCGTTTCCGCTTGAGTCATATACGGCCCCTGTCCTGTGAATGTTTCGCGGCGGGCAATCAGCTTAAGCGTACCATTGGAAACCACAATATTTTCCGAACGGGGTGTATAAAATTGTAATTCGCCATTGCTTGGATTACCATCGTTAAATTTAGTCCATACTGTTTCATCTAATGAAGTACCATTAAATTCATCAGCCCACGATAAAACCCAATTTGGTTCAAAAATTTTGCTATCGGAAAGCTGGAAATAATCAATATTACAAACACCGTTTACATCTTTTGCCACCAAATATAGTTTATGTATGCCTGTAACGGAGTTTATCTTACAACTCTGTTCTGTAAAACTTGTCCAACTATTGGTACTTTCGGGAGTAAAGGTACCTATAAGCGATCCATTAAGATCATCTATCCGCAACTCCAATCTGCCCCCAGTACTATATTTGGCCACATTTATAACAATACTGCTAGGCCCTGTACCAAAATCGATATTGTTGTATGCAATCCAGTCGCCGGCATCAATAAAGCCAATGGTTGTATTCGAATTCTCGAACTGTATGCCAGACATCAATGAATAACTTTCTGCTTCGATGCGAGGATACGCATATAGATTGAAAGTTAAGAATACAAACAAATTGAATAACTGAATTACTCTGATTGTTGGCATAAAATTGCTTTAAACAATTATAAAGAATGGATTCGAATTATGAATATTAGTTGTTTCTTCGGGTCCGATTGGTGGATTTGATTCCAATACAAGCGAAATTTCGTTATCCAATTCTACAAGCTCAACTTGAGGTGTAATGTATGATCTTTTGTTTTCCATGATATTTAAATTAGAGATAAGAGGTAAAAAAAGTAAGAGGTAAGTACTTGTACAATGCCTCTTACTTAATAGTTTACTATTTATTGATTACTTTGGTTAATTGGTTATTTACTTTTACTACATAAACACCTGCGGCGATTTTATTATTAATTGTTTCGCGTTCCGCGGTTAGTATTCCGTTTTCGATTAATTGTCCCATAGCATTATAAATGCTGTAATTGCTGTTTGGTTTGGCAATAATCGTGATTTTATTCTGCGTACTAACAAATACCGAAATCCTTTCTTTGTCTATGTTGGTTATGTCAGTTGTTACTCCCGGAGTTTTGAACAGCAAACTGAAACGACTTTCGTTATTTGT
>CAMBSB010000339.1 GCA_945870155.1 Paludibacter jiangxiensis
CCGTAGTCCATAGGTTTAAAGGAAATTAGTAAATCAATATCACTTTTGTCGTTAAATCTGTCGGTGCAGACCGAACCAAAAACAAATAACGACTCTACATTATGTGTCATGCATAATGATTTGATTCTTTCAATATTATCGGATATTAGTCTTTGCATATCAATGTTTTGTACAAATCTATCATTAATTGTTGAAATCTTACAAGTGCCACAATACAATTGTCCAACCAGATAGCTTACAACATTACGCCCACCAAAGAAATCGTACGTGCCACTTTCACCTCTTGATTTAGGTCGACCACTGCACCTCGTTTGTAACGAGGGGTAAATGGTTTTGAGTTTGCAACTCATTATTTCACTAATTACATAATGGGTTGAACATTAATCCATCCTTTTTCTCCAGCATAATCGCAGGCCGAGCTGTAAAAATAATGTTCCTGATACTGAATTTGAAAATCGATATTAAAAATTTTTGCTCCAAATGGCGTTACAAACGCAAAACCAACCACCCCTTCCCGATAAACTGAACGGGACAGGACAAGCTGTTCCCGCTACGCTCAAATAAGGGGCAAACCTTAAAGCAGCCTGAGCTGAAAGATACCCACCGAAAACCACTGCTGCCGGAGGTAACGTTCAACTCTGTTCATAATCAAACTGCGTTCATGGTTTGAATTATGATCTAAAAGTTAGCAGTTAGGCTTTTATTTGGCTTCGATAATCTTTTTGATTTGGTCTGTATTAAAGAATAGCTGCATTTCGCTCATTCCTGTATCCGGATTTTGAAAATCAAATTTCTCAAACTTTTCGGCATTGATAATTGCATTAGACAGTAAAGGTTTTAATCTTAAATAAATGTCGTTGTCTTGTTTGGTGTAATATAATTGTGATTTATTATAGTCAGGCAAATGCTTTTTTAACTGTTTTGAAACTCCATCACAAGTATTAAAATATTTTTTAGTAGATTCAAAATGCAACAATATCCAGTATTCCAGACACGGGTTGTTAATAATAACTACAATATTTTTATGTTTCCTATTTAATTTATCACAGTAACCTTTGAATTCTTGAAGTGCTGTTTTTGTTCCCTTTTTCGCTAATAGATTTTCATTTTTAATTACATCAAAATCAATAATCCAGAAGACTTTGTCATAATCAGCCGAAAGTTCAACAACTTTATTGAATTGATCAATAAGTTTTTTCTTTTGCGGAATTTCAGGTTTTAGGGCAACATTAATTGTTCTTTCATTTCTCTTAAGCATCTGAATATACCAATATTCACATTCTCCATCAACAACAAATGCAAATTTTTGGTTGCCAGTTCTTGGGGCTGATTTGTTATTTCTCATCTGAAATGTCAATAAAGTAATCACCCAAATTAGGAACACCACCTAATTTTCCAATTTTATAAGCATTATAAACGTTACTAGTATCCCTAATAACAGAACTATCAAAATCTGATAAAGAATACAATTCGGTAGCTGAAATATCTGTTTTGTCAGTAAACCAAATTGCATCGTTTCTATAAATGTCTTTGTTGTTTAAAATTTCTCGATTATGTGTAGTTGCAATTATTTGAGAGTTTTTTGAATTTACCAGAAAAGATAGAAGAAAATGAATGTATAAATCTGGATGTAATGATGCTTCCAATTCATCAATGGGTATAGCAATCGATCCTTTTAGTAACAAACTTAAAATCCCTGCAAATCCATAATATCGTTTAGTTCCTTGAGATTCAAGGTCAAATGGAAGACTATATTTTTTATTATTTACAGTATGCTCAAATTCCAAATTGACAGATGTTATTTTTCCCTTGTTCTTTAAATCATTTATAACCTTACTTGAATCTTTAACTTGTTTTTCTAAGAATTCAATTAAACCGCCTGGAATGTCCTCTTCTTTTTCTTGAATTAGTATATCGGATATATTAAAGTCAGCTTTTTTTAATATGCTTACAACATCAGCCTTTTTTATCTCAGATTTATCAATTTGTGAAGTAACATATGAGTCAAGTTCAGTTTTAGTTAAAATCAATGGTCTCAAATATATTGAGAACCAGTCAGTAGCATCCTTTAATTCTTTCATTTCCATGTTGGTTTTGAGAAAACCACCCAAAACAGTATTATTCCATAGAGTATTTGATTCTAACGTTCTTTCAAATGTTTTGTCAATTTTTTTCTCCTTTTTTAAAATGCTTCCGAATGTAATTTGAGTAAACTGTTTGTCCAAGTCAGTTGTCCTTTTAAAGACGTTCGATTTTGTTGGATTATAATGGTTTAATGTTTCGTTTACTATTGCATCTTTATTAAATTCTACTTCATAATAGTATCTTTTTTCATTTTGGATGAAGTCGATAGATAGAATTGAGTTTTGTCTTTGGGATACACTATCGAAAAGGAATGGTTTAAAATCAAATTCTTCTGTTTTTTTTGTTTCAGGTTCCAAAACAATATTTCTTAAAAATTGAAGAGCTTTAAGGATGGTAGTTTTACCGGATGCATTTGCACCATAGATTAATCCCAACTTGAGTAATCTTAAACCATTTATTGGAATTATATAATAATTTTCAAGATGGTCAGATTTGTCGGCCTCAAAAGACAATATTTGCTTATCTTTTATTGAGCCAAAGTTTTGAATGCTGAAATTTACTATCATTTTTGCTTGTTAATTTGAAATTGAACTTCAAATATACGAGCAATAATTGATAAAAATTGATTATTACACTCAAATATGTAATCTACTTGCAATTTCATGATCTTTTTTAAGCTTACTGCTAAAAAATAGCGTAGAGTTTACAGTACTTTTTTCGTATTCCGATTGCTTCCACCCCGCTACCCAATGGCGTTACAAACGCAAAACCAACACCCCCTTCCCGATAAACTGAACGGGACAAGCAGTTACCACTACGCTAAAATGAGGGGAAGTGGCGGCTTGTCCCGGTTTGCCGGGAGACTTCATGCCGGGTTGCCACATGAATCCCTGTATTTTGTGTGTAGTTTTTTATTCGTCGATTCGGTTTTCAATGTCCATTTTCTGGTGTAAAACTCTTATTATTTCAACAATATTTCTACTGGAT